>NZ_JBHVKW010000176.1:0-8393 GCF_042797905.1 Amycolatopsis sp. NPDC057786 | reverse complement strand
GGGCGGAGCGATCCGCCCACCCGCGCCTGTCACTATCTGATCGGCCCGAGCGGTTTTCCCAACTACGGCGACGAACTGATCGCCGCGACCTGGCTTCGCCATCTGGCACGGACCGCGCCCGAGGCCGATGTCTGGCTCGACACCCACTCGCCCGGACCCGCGCAACTGCTCTTGAACGATCTGCATCCGCGCCTACGCTGCACGGACACCCTGTGGCGGCTGTGCGGCGAGGCGCCTTCCGACGATCCGTGGGAAGTCGCGCGCTGGGTGCAGTCGGCGGTGGACGACCCCGGGCTCGCGCCGCGGTGGGACGCGGGAATCGCCCTCCTCGGCCGGACCGACGTGGTGCACCTGATCGGCGGCGGCTACCTCAACGCGTTGTGGCCACGGCATATCGGGCTGATCGCGGGCGCCGTGGCGGCCGCACGTCGATCGGGTGCCCGTACCGCCATGACCGGGCAGGGCCTGACACCGTTCCCGCCTGGGGCGATCGACCTCCTCCGGTCGCTCACCGACCGCTTCGACGTCGTCGACGTCCGCGATGATCCCTCGGCCGAGCTGCTCACCGGCGCGGTCCGTACCTGCGACGACGTCTTCCTGGACCCACCCGAGCGGAGACCCGCCGCGCAGGCGCGCGAATTCGTGCTGTGCGTGCAATCCGACATCGGCGCCTTCGAGCCGTCCGTGCTGGCCGCCCAGGTTCTCGGCTTGCTGCGGGCATGGGACGTCCACCCTGAGCAACTCGCCGTCGTCGAAGGAATCCCCCGGATCGACCACGCTGTCCCCGCCCTGCTGGAACACGAACTCGCCGGCGCGGAATTCCACCCGTTCCGCGACATCTGGCGCCACGGCCTCCCGCTGGCGCCCGGGCAGACCTGGATCTCCAGCCGGTACCACCCGCACCTCGTCGCCGCTGCGGCAGGCGCGAACGGCGTCGCGATGAGCGTGTCGCGCGGGTACTACACGACCAAGCACCGCAGCCTGATCGACCTCGGCTCAGGCTGGACGCCGTTCGACTTCGAGGCCGGCGGGACACCGGACCGGCCGACCGGTACCGGGTTCCCGCCCGACGTCGTCCGGCGGTGCCGGGACGCGAAGCTCTCGGTCGCGAAGGCGGTGTACGGAAGTCCGGTGGCCGAGGAAGCCGCGGCGCCTCCCCCGGTCCGGCGCCTCGCCTTGCGCTCGTGGCGTGCCAGGTCGAGCTAGCCGTATCTCGCGTGTCTGAAGCCGTATCTCGCGTGCTTGGAGGCGTAACTCGCGTGTTACGCCTCCAAGCACGCGAGTTACGCCTCTGATCACGCGAGTTACGTCGTGTCACCGGCTGAGGGAGGGCACCGCCTCGGCGTCCGGGGCGCGGTCGGCCGACCGCGCCACCGGAACGCGGGCCTTGTCCGGCGCCGCCAGGCTCCAGATCGCCACCACGGCCAGGTTCACCCCGAGCGACACCAGGCCCGCGTTGAAACCGCCGAACGTGGCGCCGGTGACGTACAGGACGATCGCCGTGAGCACCCCGGTGACCATCCCGGCGGCCACCGCCGCCGTCCGCACCCGCCGCACGAACAGGATCGCGAGCCAGCCGGGGACGACCTGGGCCAGCAGGTTGTAGGTCAGGTTCAGGATGGTGAGCATCAACGTCGACGCGACGAGGGTCAGCACCGCCGCCAGTACCAGGAAGCTCGCCACCGCGACGACCGTCCACCGCCGTTGCGCCGCGGCCGGGACGTTCGGCGCGATGTTGCGGCAGACCATGCCACCGATGGTGAGCGCGGTCGCGGCGAGCACCAGAACGCCCGAGAGCGCGGCGCCGGCGGCGACGAGGCCCAGCAGCCAGTCGGGCAGCAATCCCTTGGCGGTCACCATGAACACCGTGTTCGGGTTATCCAGATCCGGATGCGCGCGCACGCCGTAATAGGCGGCCAGCACCAGGAACGGGTAGATCAGCATGTACATCGGCATCCACACGGTCGAGCTCTTCACCGCGCGTTCGGATCGGGCCGGGAACACGTAGGCGCCACCGAAACCGAGGTAGAACACGATGCTCTGGAAGAGGATCGTCGTCATCGCGAAGGTGAGTTCCGACCCGCCCATGGTGGTCTGCGCCGCGCTCAGCACCTCCGGTCCGCTGACCTTCGCGATGCCGCCGGCGGCGATCACGACGGCCACGCCGACGAGTACGACGCCGAGCAGCATGAAGAAATCCTTGAGGATCGAGACGAACGCTGGCGACCGCACCCCGGAGACGGCGATGTAGACGAACGCCACGATGCCCGCCAGCACCACGCACTGCACGGGATCCAGCGGCAGTCCCAGATTGCCGAGCACCACCTGGAGACCGATGAACTGGTACTGCCCCCACGGGATCAGCGCGATCAGCATCGTGACACAGGTGATCAGCTCGAGCCGCCTGCTGCCGAAGTGCCGCCCGAACACGTCCGGCACGGTCATCGCGTCGTACCGTTTCGCCGCCCGCCACACCAGCGGCGCCAGGAAATAACCCAGCGAGTACGCGAGCAGGATGTAGCCAAGGAACCAGATCCCGTAGCTCGCGCCGTGCGCGTAGATCCCGCTGGGGAACCCGATCATCGTCCCGATGCTGTACACCTCGCCGACCGCAAGGAAGTACACCAGCCACGCCGGGAACGACCGGCCACCGACGAGGAACTCGGAGATCCCGCCGCCGCGCGTCGACCGTCCCGCCCACACCGCGAGCCCGATCGAACCCGCCATCACCACCGCCACGATCGCGATCAGCATCAGTCGTCCTCCGGGTAGTGTGCGCGGTCGAAGAAACGCCAGCTGATCCACAGGCACAGGGTGGTCAGCGGGCAGCAGCAGAACACCCAGAAGAACAGCACCGGGATGCCCAGCACCGACGCCGTCGATCCGGAGAGCAGCAGAATCCCCGACAGCAGGGTGAAAGCGGGAACGAACAGTCCTATCAGGACACTCGGCCAGCTGCGGATCATCGTCGTGCTCCCGTCGTCTCGCGCCGCCAGACGACCTCGCCGCCGCTGACGGTGGCGTCCACGGTCAGCTCGCGGATCCGGTCCGGGTCGACCGTGGTCGGGTCACCGGACAGCACCGCGAGATCGGCGAGCTTTCCGACCTCCAAACTGCCCTTGACGTTCTCCTCGCCCGCCAGGTACGCGGCGTCGATCGTGTAGCCGCGCAGGGCGGCGTCGACGTCCACGGCCTGTTCCGGGCCGAGTACCTTGCCCTGCCTGGTGATCCGGCGTACCGCGCACCAGATCCCTTCCAGCGGCGGCACCGGGGTCACCGGGGTGTCCGAATGCAGTCCGAAGTGGATTCCGCGCGAGCGGGCCGAAACCAGCGGGCTGATCCGGCGCGCCCGCTCCGGGCCCAGGAAGATGTCACGATGCCGGTCTCCCCAGTAGTAGACGTGTTTGACGAAGAACGACGCGAGGACGTCGTGGGCGGCCATCCGGTCCAGCTGGTCTTCGCGCACCGTCTGGCAGTGCTCGATCCGGTGCCGCCTGCCGGTGCCGCGCGGTGAACCCAGCCGCGAGTAGCCGTCGATGATCGCGTCGATCGCCGCGTCCCCGTTGCCGTGCACGGCGACCTGCCAGCCCGCCGCGTCGAGGGCGGCGATCCGGCGGCCGAGGTCGGCGGGTTCGAGCAGCATCATGCCGTGCTCGTCCGGGTCGCAGGTGTAGCCCTCCGCGAGGCAGCCGGTCTTGCCCTGGATCGACCCGTCCGCGACGATCTTGACGCCGGTCATCGCGAACTTCTCGTCCGCGCCGCCGTCCGGCGCTTCCGGTTCACCCTCGTCGAGGCCGGGAAGCAGACCGTCGAACAGGTAACCGCGCACCCGGACGCGCAACTTCCCTGCCCGCCTCAGCAACGCGTACGCCTCGAGTTCCGCCGCGCCGCCGATGAGCCCGATCCCGGTGTCGTGCACGGAAGTCACGCCGTTGGCGAGGTATTCCTCGTCCGCCAGCAGCAGTGCTTCGGCCAACTCGCCCGCACTCTGGCCGGGCAGCCGGGACGTGACGAGGAAGGCCGCCGTCTCGACGAGCACCCCGGTCGGCTCGCCACGGGCGTCGCGCACGATGAGCCCACCGGGCGGATCCGGGGTCTCGGCGGTGATCCCGACGTCGCGCAGGGCGAGCGAGTTCGCGGTGCAGAAATGCCCGGAAACATGGGTCAGGACCACGGGATTACGGGCGGAGACGGGATCGAGGTCCGCGCGCGTCGGATGACGGCCGTCCGCGAGCAGCGTGTCGTCGTACCGGAAGCCGCGGATCCACTCCCCCGGCCCGAGGTCCTTGGCCGCCTGGGCGACCCGGCCGGCGATGTCGGCGATGGTGTCGTTGGGCGGGCTGCCGGCGTCGACCGGCGCGGCCAGCGTCATCCCGAAGAACGCCGGATGGTTGTGGGACTCGACGAAACCGGGGATCACCGTGCGCTCGGCCAGGTCGAGCACGGTGGTCTCCGGGCCGATCGACCGCGAGATCTCCCGTTCGGACCCCAGCGCGGTGATCCGCCCGCCGCTCGCGGCCAGCGCGCGGACCCGTCTCCCCGCCGCGTCCAGGGTGAGGATGGTGCCACCAAGCGCGACGAAATCGGCTGCGCCCTGGGGATTTTCTCGAAGGAACTCCACACAGGCCTCCTGGGCTCACGAGGGATCCCCAGAGAGTGCGGCACGTCTGGCCGCCTGAACAGGTCCAGAACGCTCCGGCGCGGTGGTACCAGTTGGGCGCTCAGCCGCCGAGCAGGTCGCGGCAGGCCTCGCCGAGCAGCCGGATACCGGGGTCGATGTCGCGCAACGGCACCGCCGCGAATCCGATCCGGAAGTGGTTGCGTGGCGGGTCTTCCCCGACGAAGAAGATGTCCCCGGGTTCGATCAGGACGCCGTCGCGTTCGGCGCGTTCGATCAGCGCCCGGCAGTCCAGTTCGGACGGCCCGGTCATCCAGAGGCTGACCCCGCCCGGCGGGTACGCCGTCTGCGTCCACGGCAGATGTTCGGTGACCGCGGCGCAGGTCGCCTCCCATTTCCGCATCAGTTTCGTGCGGTAGCGCCGCAGGGACCGGTGGTACTCGCCGCTGTCGATGAGCAACGCCAGCGCCCGCTGGAGGTGTCCGGGCGGGTGTCGCAGCACGTACCGCCGGATCTCCCGCAGTTCCCGCACCAGCTCCCTCGGGCCGACCAGGTACCCGAGCCGGAGCCCGGGCGAGAGGAACTTGGAGAAGGTGCCGAGGTAGATCGCGTCGCCGGTGCCGTCGAGCGCCTTGAGCGCGGGTGTGGGGCTTCCGTGATACCGGAACTCGCTGTCGTAGTCGTCCTCGACCAGTACCGTGCCCGCACTCGCGGCGAGACTGAGCAGCCGACGGCGGCGGCCGATGCTCAGCGTCGCGTTCGTCGGATGGTGGTGACTCGGCGTGAGATAGAGCAGGTCGACGCCGTCGAGTGTCTCCGGCGGGCGCAGGCCGCTCTGGTCGACGTCGACGCCGCGCAGCCCGGCGCCGGTGCGCAGGAAGATGTGCCGGGCGTCGAGGTACCCAGGGTTCTCCATCGCCACGACGCTGTCCGGCCCGAGCAGCGCGCGACCGAGCAGGTCGAGCCCCTGCTGCGAACCGACGGTGATCAGCACCTCGGACGGATCGGCCTCGATCCCCCGCGCGGTGAGCAGCTGACGGCAGATCAGGTCGACCAGCATCGGGTCGTCCGAACCGACGCTGTCCTGGAGGCTCGGGAACACGTGCGGCCGGTACAGCGCGTCGCGCAGGCAGCGGGTCCACGACCGCGCCGGGAACGCGGTGACATCGACCTGACCGGCGAGGAACGGATACGGATACGTATGCCAGTCCGGGCGTTTCTCGATATGCGGCACCCCCGCGTCCGGGTACCGGCGCACCCGCGCGCTCCAGTCGATGGCCGGGCTGGTGCCGCGCTCCTGCACCGCGCAATGCGGCCGCATCTCCGCGTTGATGAACAGGCCGCTGCGCTCCCGGCTCTCCACGAACCCTTCGGCGACCAGCTCCTGGTAGGCGAGGTTGATGGTGTTGCGGGAAACGCTCAGTTCGGCGGCCAGCTCACGCGAGCTCGGCAACCGGTGCGCCGGGTCGAACGTGCCGATCGCGATGCCGTGCTCGATCGCGCGCCGCACCTGCCGGTAGAGCGGCTCGGCGGACGTCCGGTCGATTTCGATCAACGTTCGCGGCAACGGCACCTCCCTCTCGGCGACGGACCGGGATCTGAACCTAGCTCCAGATCCCGGCCCGCACCACCTAGGCGAGCACGTCGTCCAGCGCGACCGCGCCGATTCCGAGTGCTTCGCCGACCGGCGCGGACGTCAGCCGCCCGTCCACCGTGCTGACCCCGCCGCGCAGCTCCGGGCATCGCGCGAGGGCGCCCGAGAGACCGTTGTTCGCCAGCTCCAGCGCGTACGGCAGCGTGACGTTCGTCAGCGCGTACGTCGAGGTGTGCGGGACGGCGCCGGGCATGTTGGCGACGCAGTAGAACACCGAGTTGTGCACGGCGAACGTCGGTTCCGCGTGCGTGGTCGGCCGCGTGTCCTCGAAGCAGCCGCCCTGGTCGACGGAGATGTCGACGAGCACGCTGCCCGGCTTCATCCGGGACACGAGGTCGTTCGACACCAGGCTCGGCGCCTTGGCGCCGGGCACGAGCACGGCTCCGATCACGAGGTCCGCCTCGAGCACGGCCTCTTCGATCGAGTACGCGTTGGCCGCGGCGGTGCGGATCCGGCCCTGGTACATCCGGTCGGCGGCGCGGAGCTTGTCGACGTTCTTGTCGAACAGGACGACGTCGGCCCAGGTCCCGGCCGCACCGGCGACCGCGTTCATCCCCGCGACACCGGCGCCGAGGACGACCACCCGCGCCGGGGCCACGCCGGAGACGCCGCCGATGAGGACACCCCGCCCGCCGTTGGCGCGCATGAGCGTCTGCGCGCCGACCTGCGGGGCCAGCCGTCCGGCGACCTCGCTCATCGGGAACAGGAGGGGCAGCGACCCGTTCGGCAGCTGCACGGTCTCGTAGGCCACCGACGTCGTGCCCGCGTCCAGCAGCGCCCGCGTGCACGGCTCGCTCGCGGCGAGGTGCAGGTACGTGAACAGCAGCTGGTCGCGGCGCAGGCGGTGATACTCCTCTGCGATCGGCTCCTTGACCTTGAGCACGCGGTCTCCGGTCGCCCAGACGTCGTCGGCGCTGTCGAGCACCTTCGCGCCGGCGGCGGCGTAGTCCTCGTCGCGCACGGAGGACCCTTCGCCTGCTCCGCGCTCGACGAACACCTCGTGCCCGGCCGAAGTGAATTCGTGCACGCCCGCGGGCGTCACCGCGACCCGGTACTCGTGGTTCTTGACTTCACGAGGGACACCGATCTTCATCTCACGCTCCCGTCTGTTCCAAAGGCAATGACGCTGAGCGTGCGGCACGGCTGGAACGGCCAGAAGTGCCAGAAGCCGCGCGATCGACAGGTCCAGTTCGCGAGTCATAGCGATGGGCTATGACGTTCTCGCCGGATACCGGCTACCGGTGTTCCCAAGGCCGCTCCACAATGGACTCGTGGGAACCCTGGCCATGACCTCGCTCGCGGCGGCGGCCGGGGTCGTCGCCCAGCGCCTCTCCGGAATGGGGCTTTCCCTGCTGTGCGTACCGTTCCTGGCACTGGCGCTGGGCCCGCTCGACGCCATCCGGCTCACCCTGCTGCTCGGCTTCCCGGTCTACCTGGCGGTCGCGATCACGCATTGGCGGGCGATCAGGTGGGCGCAGGTCGCGTGGCTGACGGTGCCCGCGGTGGTCTTCACCCCGGTCGTCGCGTTCGTTGTGCGCGGCGTTCCCGCGCGGCCGCTGCTGCTCGCCGCGGGTGGCTGCTGCGTGCTCGCGGTCGGCATCCTGGCTAGCGGCATCACCAGCAGACGGCTCGCGAGCAGGACGGGTGCCGTCGGCGCGGGCGTGCTGAGCGCGGCGATGAACTCCGTCGCCGGGCTGTCCGGTCCCGCCGTGGCGGTGTACGGGGCGAGTGCGGGCTGGGGCGCGGACGAGACACGCGGGACACTGTCGATCTACTTCTTCCTGCTCGGCCTGGTGGCACTGCCCAGCCTCGGCTGGGTGGAGGTGCCCGTGAGCGTCCTCGTCGCGGTGGCGGGCGCGGCGCTCGCCGGTGATCTGCTGGGACGGGCGCTGAGCCGCCGGGTCGGCGAACGCTCCGTCCGCTGGTCCGTTCTGGTGCTTTCGGCGGCGGGTGGCGCGCTGACGCTGGCGCATGCCGCGTGAGGTGCGGCTCGGCTTGCGACCGCTCGGCGGCCGGGGAACCACCAGGACAATCGCTGACGTCGGCCGGAGAGGCGAAAGTCAAACGTAGTGGGGCCGGTGGGCTGAAGGCTCCCTTCACCGCGTCTGACGCGGTGAAGGG
>NZ_JBHVKW010000175.1:0-8481 GCF_042797905.1 Amycolatopsis sp. NPDC057786 | reverse complement strand
CTATAGCCACCGGTTCGGGCTGTGGGTTGCAGGCCGCGGGGGGGCCAGCCCCCGGGGGAGGGGGCATTGGGTTCTTCCCCTTTTTGTGGGGGGCCTTTCCTGTTGTCCAGGTCGTGGTCGGCCCCCGACCGGAAGCGGGGAGCCAGGAGGGCGGTACCCGGCGGAGCCCGAATCACCGTCGGGCCCGGTACCTCCCGGCGTCCCCAGGGGTGGCGGTGGGTGCGGAGGCCCGGCGACCCACCGCCACCTGAGGGGACCGCGGCCGCCGCGCGCGGCCCCGGTCCGTTCGCGCTCCCGGGTCACCCGGCGGGAACGCGAGCCCAGGGCATCCTTTCCGGAGCGGGAACGGCCTCCGTCGGGGTCTCGGACAGAAAGTCCCGCTCGAACGGCGCCAGGATGTCCTCCCCGATCGGCGTCGCCGCCAACGAAGGGGCGGCAGGCGCGGGGAACACCGGTTCGGGCACCGGCAGCCGCCGGTCGAGTTCGGCGGTCCAGTGGATCATCGCCTTCGGCCGGTCCCAGCCCGCCGCGCCGATCAGCCTGCCGTCGCGGACGAAACCGGTGACCCCGTCGGAGAGTTCGATCGTGTCCTTGCCCAGCGACGGCATCCCCACGGTCTGCAAGCGCGCGTCGTACAGGGACGACCATGCGCGGGGGAGCGGCGTGTACGGCCGTGCGTTGCCCCTCCCCAGCATCAGGCTTTCCGCCGCCGCGCGCCCGGATTCGACGCCGTTCATCCAGTGCTCGACCCGGCGCGGGGTCTCGTCGATCCGCAGGTTCGGCCATTTCGCGACGTCGCCGGCGACCACGACGTCCTCCGCCCCGACGGCGAAGAGGGTCGATTCGCACAGCACGCCGTCGTCGATGGCCAGCTCCGAGCCGCGCAGCCAGTCCACGGCCGGCACGCTGCCGATCGAGAGGACCACGCAGCTGGCCACCAGGAACTGGTTGTTGGTCAGGTGCAGCCCCACCGTCTCCTTGGTGCTGATCCAGTTCCGCACCTCGGTGTTCATCGCCAGCTTCGCGCGATGGTGCTGGTGTTCCTTGGTGAGCGCCGACGCGATCCGCTCCCCGAAGCGGTGCAAAGGCGCCTTCGCGTGACCGATGAGGGTGACGTCCCGGCCCATGTACCGCATCGACGCGGCGAACTCGTTCCCGATCAGGCCGCTGCCGATCACCACGACGGACTTGTTGCTGTTCCCCAAGGCCCGCCGGACGGCCAGCGAGTCCTCCACGGTGCGCAGCACCCGGACCCTGGGGTCGTGGCGCGGCGAGCCGGGGAGATGGCGGGGGTAGACGCCGGTCGCGATGATCAGCCCGTCGTACCAAAGGGATTCGCCACCCGGCAGGTGGACGGTGCGCTCCTTGCTGTCCAGCCAGGTCGCGCGGGTGCCGAGCCGCCAGTGGACGTCCAGGTCGACGTACGGCTCCAAGCTCGCGGCCACCGGTTTCACCCCGCCGGTGATGAGTTCCTTCGACACCATCGGCCGGTGGTACGGCTTTCGCGGCTCGTCGCCGACCAGCACGATCTCGCCGTCGAAACCGAGTTCCCGCAACCGTTCCGCCGAGCGGAGGCCGGCGACGCCCGCGCCGACGATGAGGATCCGATCTCCGTCACTCATCGTCGTACGCCCCTTCTCCCTTGACTCTGATGGCTTGTTTCGGGCAGAGCCGGGCGGCGGAGATGGCCTGGTCCAGCCCGTCCCGGTCGACCATCCGGCGGATGCGGAGCTTGCCGTCCGGCCCGATCCTGAACGTGGACGGCGCCTCCATCTCGCAGAAGCCGAAGATCTCGCACCGCTCGTTGTCGACGCTGACGCGGGTGCCGCGCCGGATGCTTCCGAAGATCATTGTTCGTTCTCCAAGTCGTCAGACCAGTTCTTCGACCAGGCCCAGCCGTTCCAGGTACCGCGTCGGCGTGAACCGCAGCGCGGTCAGCAGCACCGCGGGGACCAGCAGCGTGATCCCGCCGAACCACAGCAGGCCGAGATGCCCGTTGGCCATGGCGCCGAAGAACGCGTGCAGCGCGGTGATCGCGACCGCCGGATAGGCGAGCCGGTGGATCCACAGAAAGCGCCGATAGGAACTGAAGCGGCTGATCCCGCCGGTCAGCGCGACGGCGAGCATGACTTCGAGCCCGATGACGCCGAGTTCGTGCCGCGCCAGGGTGCCCGGCAGGAGCGGGATCGTGACCTGCGCCAGGGTGAAACCGTCGGGCAGGAACAGGAACGACATCGCGTGTACGACGCCGAACGACAGCGTCAGGATGCCGAGCACCATATGCGAGTTGCGCAGGGCCTTCCGCCCGGTCAGCGACTTGATCCAGCCGGTCGCGGTGAGCACGCCCCAGCACAGGGTGAGGCACATGAAGCCGTACGAGATCCGGGCGGAGGTCTGCGCCATGCCCTTGATGCCGGGGTCGGTGTCCGATTTCTGGGTCAGCACGATCACCACCTCGGACCACTGGTCATACATCGATCTCTCCTGGGGCGCTGGGAACCGGATCCGGTTCGGCGGCGGCCGCGCGGTTGCGGGTCCGGGTGTTCTTGGCGCGCAGGGTCCGGACGGCGAAGAACAGTCCGCCGCCGAGCACCACCGCGAGCAGCAGGCCGAGCGCGAGGTCGCCGAAGCCGACGTCCATCGCGGCGTTGGCCGAATTCGACTGCGGCACCGGGGCTTCCGGCATCAGCGACTGGTCGACGACGCCGGTGCTCTCCAGCAGGGTCATATGCCGCAGCACCGCCTGGTTGGCCGTGGTGGCGTAATCGCGGACGACGTCGTTGCGGGTACCGGCCCTGACCTGCGCGATGACGGGGAACAGGATCCCGTGCGCGTACCGGAGCCGGTTGGCGAAGACGCGGTCGAACTCGCTGTCGTCGCGGGCGGCCTTCATCTCGCCGAGCCACGCGGACTGCTGATCCGAGGGTTCGGACGGCAGGGCGATGCCGAACCGGTCGGCGATGGCGTGTGTCGCGGTGTCGAGCCTGCCGTGGTCGATCATCAACGTCCGGCCGACTTCGCGGGTCCGCTTGCTCTTCCCGCGTTCCTGCGCCCACATCCCGGCGGGCATTTCCCACAACCCGGCCAGTTTGACGTTGACGATCAGGTTCTTGTCCGCCGCGGAGAGTTCCTGTGCGTGCGCGTCGCCGACCGGGCCGAACACGCTCACCACGGCCGCGATCAGCAGGACGAGCAGCGGGCGGACAGGTCTGGGGAGGTCAGATGCCGAGGTCATCGGCCTGCCAGGTGTCTGCGGTGAGCAGCACTTTCGTGCCGTCCGGCTTGGCGGGGAACCACGCGTCGTCGACGCCCTGCCCGCCGGTGTTGCCGGGCATCGCGTCGGCGGCGTTGCGGTAGAGCGGCCAGCCGGCGAGTGTGACCTGCTCGGTGCCGTCGTCCCTGGTCACGCTGCCGACCAGGGCACGATCGAGCCCGGTGACCACGAGGTCGCCGCCGGCCTTGGCGGGAATCCAGGTCCGGGAACAGGTTTCGGTGCAATTCGACTTGGGCGGATTCACCGCGTCCTTGTCGTAGCGGTAAAGGGTGAAACCGTTGGTGTCGGTGACGATCGGCCCGAGGTCGAACAGGATCGCCGCCGTGACACCGGGAACGGGCTCGGCCGCGGGGTCGGGCATCCCGGGGATCTGCGCCGCTCCGGCGGCCGGAGCCGCGCCCGGAGAGCCGTTCGGTCCCGCGGTACCGGTGGTACAGGCCGCGGTCAGCGCGACCGCGGCCAAGGTGAGCGTCAGAGGTATGACCGAGCGTGACACGGGGTTCACGGAAATCCTCCTGTCGGGGCAGAGGAGAACGCCATCACCGCGGGGAGATGGTGTGCAGGCAGGTTCAATTCCACTGTGGACAGTCATGATCCACAGTGGATTCGGTGGTGCGGGGGACAGCGCCGGGTCGGGGTCTTCGGTAGTGGATACGGTCACGAGCGGGAAACGGTTCAAAAAACTTTCGTGCTGGACTTATCGCCCCCTGGCCCACAAAGATGTGCCGCGTGGGACGCCACTCTCGGATACTGCAGCCAATCGTCGATCATGAACCCGCGTCGAACGGGCATGACGACCTCATCAGGGCGTTGTACCAGGAGTTCGGATCCAGCCTGATGGCGTTCGTGCTGAAGCTGACCGGCCACGATCGCCAGTGGGCCGAGGACGTGGTCCAGGAGACGCTCATCAAGGCGTGGCGCAACGCCGGCAAACTCGACCGGCAGCCGGAAATGCTGCGCGCCTGGCTGTTCACCGTGGCCAGGCGCATCGTCATCGACGGCTGGCGGAGCCGGAGCGCCCGCCCTCAAGAGGTGGAGGAACTGGAGTCGGATTCGATCGGAGTGCCGGACGAATCGGAGAAGACGCTCGCGGCCATGATCGTTTACGAGGCCCTGCGCAATCTTTCCCCGGAACAACGCGAGGCCGTTCAGCAGACCTATCTCCGTGACCGCACCGTGAACGAGGTCGCGGCGACGCTCGGGGTCCCGCCGGGTACGGTGAAATCGCGGATCCACCACGCTGTGCGCGCGTTGCGCAGGGCGCTGCAGGAGCGGGGGTGAGCGAGGTGCCCGGAGCCGTCCACACGGACATCGCCGCCTACGTCCTCGGCGTCCTCGGCGAGGAGGACCACGCCAGGTTCGAAGCGCATCTTCTGGAGTGTCCCGAGTGTCAGGTCGAGCTGGTGGAGATGTACCACCTGCCCGATATTCTCGACATGGTCAAGAAGAGCTGGCCGGATCCGCCCGTCAAGGGCCCTGGCCCGCGGGTGCTGCGGATGCTGCTCGCGGACGCGGCCAAGGCGGGCCGTCGCCGCAAGGTCATCCGGCTCGCGACGGCCGCCGCCGTGCTCGTGCTCGTCGTCGGCGGACCGCTCACCGTCCTTTCGCTCACCGACCGTGAGCCGGTCATAACGCAAGCCGCGCCCACCGTTGTCACCTCGGTGGTGCCGCCTCCGTCGTCGTCGCGGGAACGCGAGACGGGCCCGGACGGCGGCGCCGCCCCGTTCGGCTGGTCCGAGGCGGGCAACGCGGTCGCCGCCGAGGTCACGGTGCAGGAGAAGGAGTGGGGCAGCGCTGTCGAACTCGAGCTGCGCGGCCTCGTCGGCCCGATGACCTGCCAGCTTTTCGCCTACTCTCACGGCGGAGAGGCCTACGTCGTCAACAACTGGAGCGTGCCCGCCAAGGGATACGGCGTGCCCGGTTCCCCGGCTCCGCTCGTCATCACCGGTTCGACGGCGTTGCGGAAAGCCGACATCGAACGCTTCGAAGTCCACAAGCGGGACGGCGCCGTACTGGCCATCGTGCGCCGGTAGTCTTATAACGGAAAGATAACGGCCGGATCGCGTTTTGAACCGGTCTTCGGCTGGGCCCGTATTCCCCAGTAGCCGGATCTGAATCGGCGGGCGAACAGAAGGGTTCGCCACGAATGCGGTAATCGGCGTATTCGACAAATGCGTGGCTCATGCCCGGGCGCGAGTGATCGGCGTGCCCGGAAAAGAATGAGGTGAGCAGCTAATGGCACGAAATCAAGGGCGCCATCGGATCGCCCGCAGGACCAAGATCGCGACCGCGTTGCTGGGCTTGTCGATCGCGGTCGGTGGTCTGGTGGTGTCCACCACGACCGGCGACCCCGAACGCGCCGCCGCGGACGAGGTGGACAGGTCGCAGTTCGTGGACATCACCCAGGTCCGGCCGAACGTCGACAAACCGGAGCCGGGCCGGAACGCCTCCACCGGCTCGTTCACCGTCGACTGCGGCCGGAACGAGAACGGGCATTTCAATCCCGACAACTTCATCGCGCAGCCGGGTGTCCGCAACGGCGCCCAGCATCTGCACGATTACGTCGGAAACCTTTCCACGAACGCGGATTCGGACAACGACAGCCTGCTGGGCGCCGGCACCACCTGTCGCAACGGCGACGAGTCGACGTATTTCTGGCCGGTGGTGCGGATCGACACCACGGAGGAAGCCGAAGAGCGGCGGCAGGGTGACCGGAACCGGCAGAACCAGCAGGAGGAGGCTCAGCTGGACGAACCGAACGCGGACAACGAACTCGCCGGCAACGACGGGGAGATCCAGCGCCCCGCGGTCGTCGACATCACCTTCAAGGGCAACGCCAGGGAGAAGGTGAAGGAGATGCCGAAATTCCTCCGGATCCTTTACGGTGACGCGAAGGTCTCCACGAACGGTCCTGCCAACGCGCGCGAGAGCTGGACCTGCACCGGCTTCGAAAACCGGCTCATCAAGCAGTACCCGATCTGCCCCGAGGGCAGCGACGTCAAGCGGGTGCACACCTTCCCGAGCTGCCTCGACGGCGACAACATCGACAGCGAAAACCACCGGGACCACATCAAGTATCCCGACGAGAACGGCGAATGCGCGAACGGCCTGACCGCCGTCCCGGAGCTCACCATCTCGCTGACCTACGAGATCCCGAGGCGGATCCAGGTCGCCGGACAGTACAAAGTGGACTCTTTCCCCGAGGAGGATCACAACCCCTTCTCCGACCACGACGATTTCGCGAACGTGATGTCCGACCGGATCATGGACCGCCTCGTCGATTGCGTCAACGAAGGCCGTCAGTGCCGCGAATGACGCCCTGAAGCGGAAGCAGGAAACTGCGAAGAGAAAGGAAGATACCCCGGCCCGGCGGGTCCCCCCTACACCTCACCCATCCGCCGGGCCGGCCCTACCTGGAAACCGATCGACACAACTGAAGAACGCTCCGCAAGCATTCACCTCGTCCTGCCGGCGGCTTCCACTGGGAACGCTCGCCGGCAGGACGCTTTTCGGTAGGTTGGCGGCATGGGTGAGCACAAGGACCGCATGCTGCGCGGCGAGCTGTACCGGGACAACGACCCCGAACTGGTCGCGGACCGCAGGCGCGCGCAGGCACTCGTCGACCGCTTCAACGGCACGGGCGCCGAGGAGACCGGCGAGCGGGACGCGATTCTGCGCGAACTGCTGGGAAAGCTCGGCGAGGGCTCCTGGATCATGCCGCGGTTCCAATGCGACTACGGCTATCTGATCGAGATCGGCGCCAACAGCTTCCTCAACTACGACGCCATCCTGCTCGACTGCGCGCCGATCAGGATCGGCTCGGACTGCTCGATCGGCCCGCGCTGTCAGCTGCTGACCGCCCTGCATCCGATGGAGGACCACGAACTGCGGCGGCAGCGCTGGGAGTCGGCCGCGCCGATCACCATCGGGGACAACGCCTGGTTCGGCGGTGGCGTCATCGTGTGCGCCGGGGTCACCATCGGCGACGACGTGGTGGTGGGCGCGGGCAGTGTCGTCACTCGTGACCTGCCGTCGAAGGTGTTCGCGGCGGGCAACCCGGCCCGTGTCATCCGAGAGCTTTAGCGGTCCACCGGCGTGATCTTGGTGCGCCTGCTGTGCTCGAAGACCATCGAGGTGCGCACGTCGGCCACTTCGGGGCGTTCGGTCAGCTTGTCGATCACGAAGGCGTAGAGGGCGTCGTTGTCGGGGACCGCCACATGCAGGATGAAGTCCTCGGTCCCGGTGGTCACGTAGAGCCCGACGAGATCGGGCAGCGCGTTGACCCAGTTCCGGAAGCCTTCGATGTTGCGCCGCGATGGCGGGCGCACGCGTACCGCGATGAGCGCCTGCACCCCGCGGCCGATCGACGGCAAATCCACGTCCAGCAGCGCGCCGCGGATCACGCCGCGTTCCCGCAGCCCGCGGGTGCGGTCCAGCGCGGTGGTCGGTGAAACGCCCACCGCGGCGGCCACTTCGCGGTTGGTCTTCCGTGCGTCCGACTGCAATTGCGCCAGGATCGCCTTATCAAGTTCGTCGAGTCGCGCCATCTCGGCCCTCCTGCCGTATTAAGTACGAACACGGTGGACTGTACTCGTATGTCCTCTTAGCTTGGCCTTGTTCATCCGTTGAAGTGAACAGGAGATCAGCTGAATGTCCGAGCACGGTACGGCGATCGGATTCGCCCCCGAGGAGATCGACTTCACCGCGTCCACGCGGTCGGCCCGGTTGAAGTGGGTGATCGTGGTCAACAGCGAACTGCCGCCCGGCCGCGCGGTCAACGCGGCGGTCTGCACCGCCGTCGCCACCGCTCAGGCGGTCACCGGGCTCCTGGGGGACGAAGCGGTCGACGCGAACGGCGAGCACTATTCGGGCCTGCCGTGGACCGGCTGCTCGGTGCTGGCGGCCGACGCCGGGCAACTCCGGGCCATCCGGGCCAAGGCCGCGGCGTCGCCGGGCTGTCACGTCGCCGACATGCCCGCCGTCGCCCAGCAGATCCGGGTCTACGCCGATTTCCTCGCGACGATGAAGGAGATTCCGACCGAGGAGATGGACTTCTGCGCGATCGGCATCGTCGGCCCGCGCAACCGGATCGACAAACTGGTCGGGAAACTGCCGCTGATGGCCTGAACGGGTGCACGGACGACTCGCGGCGGAGGGCCAGGGTTGCGAAAGCCACTTTCGCAACGTTGAAGGTTGCGAAAGTGGCT
>NZ_JBHVKW010000174.1:0-8805 GCF_042797905.1 Amycolatopsis sp. NPDC057786 | reverse complement strand
CGGCCGCGAAGTACATGAAGGCCCCCTTCCTTGCGCCAGGCGCAAGGAAGGGGGCCTTCATGTACTTCGCCAGGACAAGCCCGAGGACTATCCCTACATCGGGCGCAGCAGGTCGTCCGCGTCCACGATCCGGTACGCGTACCCCTGTTCCGCCAGGAACCGCTGCCGGTGCGCCGCGTACTCCGTGTCGACGGTGTCCCGCGAGACGACCGAGTAGAAATGCGCCTGCCGCCCGTCGCCCTTGGGCCGCAACAGCCGTCCGAGCCGCTGCGCCTCTTCCTGCCGCGAGCCGAACGTCCCGGAGATCTGGATCGCGACCGAAGCCTCCGGCAGGTCGATCGAGAAGTTCGCGACCTTCGAAACGACCAGCGTCCTGATCTCACCGCGCCGGAACGCGTCGAACAGTTCCTCGCGTTCCTTGTTCCGTGTCGCGCCCTGGATCACCGGAGCGTCGAGTTCGTCGCCGATCATCTCCAGCTGGTCGAGATAGGCCCCGATGACCAGGGTCGGCTCGCCGGGATGCCGGTCCACCAGCGATTTGATCACCTTGGTCTTGGTATCCGCGGTCGCCGCCAGTTTGTACCGCTCCTCGGCCTCGGCCGTCGCGTACGCGAGCCTCTCGGCGTCGGTCAGCGTCACCCGGACCTCGGTGCATTCCGCCGGCGCGATCCAGCCCTGCGCCTCGATGTCGCGCCACGGGACGTCGTAGCGCTTCGGGCCGATCAGGGAGAACACGTCGCCCTCGCGCCCGTCCTCGCGCACCAGGGTCGCGGTCAGCCCGAGCCGACGCCGCGACTGCAGGTCCGCGGTCATCCGGAAGACCGGCGCGGGCAGCAGGTGGACCTCGTCGTAGACGACCAGGCCCCAGTCCCGCGAATCGAACAGGTCCAGATGCCTGTACTCGCCCTTGGTCTTGCGCGTGACCACCTGGTACGTCGCGATGGTGACCGGCCGGATCTCCTTCTTCTCTCCGGAGTATTCGCCGATCTCCTCCTCGGTGAGCGAGGTCCGCGCGACCAGCTCGCGCTTCCACTGCCGTCCGGCGACGGTGTTCGTCACCAGGATCAGCGTGGTCGCCTTCGCGTGCGCCATGGCCGCGGCGCCGACCAGCGTCTTGCCCGCGCCGCACGGCAGCACGACGACGCCGGATCCGCCCGCCCAGAACGCCTCGGCGGCCTTGCGCTGGTAGTCGCGCAGTTCCCAGTCGACCTCGGCGAGGTCGATCGGGTGCGCCTCGCCGTCGACGTAGCCGGCGAGGTCCTCCGCGGGCCAGCCGACCTTCAACAGCGCCTGCTTGAGCCGTCCGCGTTCGGACGGGTGCACGATGACGGTGTCCTCGTCGATGCGGGCGCCCAGCATCGGACTGATCTTCTTGTGCCGGAGGATCTCCTCCAGTACCGCGCGGTCGATGGTCGACATCACCAGGCCGTGCGCCGGGTGGTTCGCGATCTGCAACCGCCCGAATCGCCCCATCGTGTCCACGATGTCGATGAGCAGCGGCTGGGGGACGGGGAAGCGTGAGTAGGTCGTCAGCGCGTCGACGACCTGTTCGGCGTCGTGGCCCGCCGCGCGGGCGTTCCACAACGCCAGTGGCGTGATCCGGTAGGTGTGGACGTGCTCGGGCGCGCGTTCCAGTTCGGCGAACGGCGCGATGGCGATCCGCGCGTCGTCGGCCTGGCTGTTGTCGACCTCGAGGAGCACGGTCTTGTCGGATTGGACGATCAGCGGGCCATCGGTCACATCGTCCTTTATACGTTCCGGCCACACCGGCTCCCGCCGCGGCACCGCTGGTGGAAGGATATGCGGCAGGTGACTGGAGGGGACCTTGACGACTACACCGACCGGCGGGACACCCGAGTACGACCCGTTCGACGCGCCCGCGCCACTGCCCCCGATGCCCGAGGCGGTACCGCCGACACCGTTCCCCAAGCCGCCGCCGCTGAGTGTGCTGGCCAAGGCCTCGATCGTGCTGGGCGTCGTGGCCGCGCTGGGCCTGGGGAGCCTGGTCGCCTTCGGGATCTCGCAGTCGAGCCGGTTCACCAAGGTCGAGGCGGGCAAATGCCTGTACCTGACCGACGAGGCGGGCGGCAAGCAGAGCTATACGACGGCCAGCTGCTCGTCGAATCGCGCGACCTTCCGCGTCGACGAGGTGCGGACGGGCTCGTCGAGCTGCCGTAGCGCCGACTACATCCAGTTCGAGCTGTACGGGGGTTCGTCGAGCAAGAGGGCGGAGAAGACGCTCTGCCTCGCGCTGAACGTCGAGAGCGGGGACTGCCTGCGCGACGTCGTGCACGAGACGCGGATCGCGAAGGTCCGCTGCAGCGACATCAGCGCGGAGGCTCGGGTGGTCGTGAAGCGGGGATCGTCGGAGGAAGCCTGTTCGTCGGACGACACCGCCCTGCACTACAGCGGACCGCCCGAGCGCACCGTGTGTCTCAGGCCGACCGGGGAGAACATCTAGGGGCGCGCCACCATCGACTGCACGTCGAGCCGCGCGCCGACCATGCCGGAGTTGTGCATCAGGTCGGCGACGCGTTGCAGCCGGATGCCGTTGAGGGACACCGGGTACGTCCCGAGCGAGATCAGCGACGCCGTGGTCCGGTCGATGTCGGAGAACGACGGCAGCGCGTCGCGGACGACGGCCGGGTCGGCCGCCCGCACCTGTGCTTCGCCGAGCACCTCGCGGAAGACCGCGAGCGTGCGGGCGTTGGCCTGCCCGAAGGCTCCGGTCGAAACGTAGGACGACATCGGGAAGTCCAGTGTCGCGCCGCGGGCGCCGTCGGCGAGGATGCTCGCCCCGAGCTCTTTTTCGGCCCTGGTGATGTACGGCTCGACCATCCACGCGGCATCCACCTCGCCCGCCTGCAAGGCCTGGGGCATCCGGTCGAACGGGTGCTGCTTGAACTGGATCCGGTTCGCGTCGACGCCCGCGGTCGCCAGTACCGAGCGGGCCGCCAGCACGCCGACGTCGTCGAGCATGTTCACCGCGATCTTCGGTGACTTCTTGAGCGTCGGCTCGGTGTAGTCGGAGCCGGGGAGTGTGACGAGCGCCATGGTGTTGCGGCCGGCGGTGTACGCCTCGCCCTGCAACTGGAGCGCGGTCCCGGCCGCCGAGGCGCGGAAGATGGACACGTCGCTCGCGAAAGCCAGGTCGATCTCTCCCGCGGAGAGTTTGCCGATCGCCTGGTCGGCGGGAACTTCGACGAGGGTCACGGACAGGCCGGCCGCGGTGAATTTCCCGTCGGCGACGGCGACCCGCAGGGGTGCCGTGTCGATGGGGCTCCCGACGCCGATGCGCAGTTCCGTCCGTTCGAGTGGCGCGTCGGTGTTTGCGTCACCACCGGAAAACACTCCGCAACCGGCGGTCGCCAGCAGTGCCGCTACCAGCGGAATCGCCAAGACGCGCATCTTCGTCACCGCTCACCTACCGAGAGAATGTGCTCCTGCTGCTGGATCGTATGGTCCGTGCCCCATACGATCGCCTGCGGGAGGCGCCCGACGGCGCGGCTTTCGATCGTTCTCGAACCTTGTTACTCTACAGTAGGTTCGGGCTCTCGTCCCCGATGTCAGCCATGGGAAAGGGTCCCGTGGTGGGAAAAGGAAACCAGGTGGCCCGTCGCGACAAGCGTCCCCGTGGGGGCGACGCGGCGGAACGGCATCCTCGTGTCGGCGGACGCTGGCGGCTCCGGAACTGGCACCTGCGTACCAAACTCTTCGTGGTACTCCTGATTCCCGCCCTCGCGGTGGTCGCCCTCGTCGGGCTCCGGGTCAACTCCGACCTCCGGGACGCGAGGCAGCTGGCCGAGTTCGCCACCCGCGGCCGCGTCGACAGCACCGTCGCCGAGGCCGTGCACCAGCTCCAGCGCGAACGAGATCTCACCGTCCGGTTCGTCGCGGGCGATCGCAAGGGCGACGTTTCCGAACTGACCGAGCAGCGCAAACGCGTCGACGAGGCCATCGGCACCTTCGACCGCACGCTCGGCGAGAGCAAGAGCAGGCTCGGCGGCAAGACCGCGACCAGCCTGCAGCAGACCAGCGACCGGCTGCGCGTGCTGACCGGCCTTCGCTTTTCCGCGGAACATTCCGCCTTTCCCGCCGACGCGGTGCTGCGCTCCTACAGCGACCTGATCTCCGGTCTTCTCGACATCAGCGATTCCACCGCCGCCGACGTGTCCGACCCGGATCTGGGGAAGCTCCGGCTCGCGGGCAACGCGCTCGCGCGGGTCAAGGACCAGATGTCGGTCAAACGCGCGATCATGGCGGCCGCGCTCGCGGAGGGCGGCCTCAACCGGGACCGGACCCGCGCGCTGCTCGGCGCGGAGGCCGAACTCGCCGCCGCCCGCAACGACTACCGCACGTTCGCGACCCCCGAACAGCAGCGGATGTACGACGACACGGTCATCGGCCTGATCGTCGACATCGGCAACGACATGGTCGAATCGGCGCTCATCCGCGCGGAGAACGATCAGGGGCTCGGCGGGCTGGATCCGAACCAGTGGGACACCTCGGCCACGTACACGGTGAATCTGGCCCACCAGGTGCAGCAGGCGTTGCTCGTCCAGCTTCAGGAGCGCACCGACTCCCTCGCGGCACAGGCGAGGACGTCCGCGATCTGGGACGGCGGCATCGTGCTCGGCGTGCTGGTCGTCGCCGGGGTGCTCTCGGTGATCATCGCGCGTTCGCTGTTGCGGCCACTGAGGATCCTGCGCCGCAGTGCGCTCCAGGTCGCCGAACACCAGCTGCCGGCGGCCGTCGAGGGTCTGCTCAGCGACCCCGAACCGCAGCCGGAGAACCTGCGGCGGCGACTGGCCGTCGCGCCGGTCCCGGTGTTCAGCCGCGAGGAACTCGGCCAGGTGGCGCGCGCGTTCGACGCGGTGCACGGCGAGGCCGTCCGGCTCGCCGGGGAGCAGGCCATGCTGCGGGAGAACATCAACGCGATGTTCGTGAACCTGTCGCAGCGGAGCCAGGATCTCGTCGAACGACAGCTGTCCGTCCTGGACCGGATGGAAGCGGACGAACAGGATCCCGACACACTCGCCGGGCTGTTCGAACTCGACCACCTCGCGACCCGGATGCGCCGCAACAGCGAGAACCTGCTGGTGCTGTCCGGAACCGACGTCGTCCGTGAGGACGGAGGCGCCGTCGTCGCCGACGAGATCATCGGCGCCGCGCTCTCGGAGGTCGAGCACTACCAGCGGATCGAACTCGGCCCGGCGCCGCGGATCGCGGTCCGCGGCGAGGCCGTCAACGATCTCGTGCACGTGGTCTCCGAGTTGCTGGAGAACGCGACCCGCTATTCGGATCAGAGCACGATGGTGCAGGTCGAGGGGCACGAGACCGATCGCGGGGAATGGCAGATCGAGATCACCGACCACGGCGCCGGGATGCCGCAGGCGGAGATCGACCGGACCAACGCGCGGCTGGCGAACCCGCCGGACGTCGACGTCGAGGTCTCCCGGCGGATGGGCCTGTTCGTGGTCGCGACGCTGGCGATCCGGCACCAGATCGACGTCCGCCTCCGGTCCGCCGACGGCGGCGGGATCACCGCGGTGGTCGTCGTGCCCGCCGAGCTCATCGTCGAAGCGCCCCGGCCCGCCCCGCTGCCGGAACCCGTGCCCGTCACCGTCGTCGTCCCGGAGCCGGAACCCGAGCCGCCACTGGAAGTCCCGCCGCTGCCCGAGCCGGAGGAGAGCGCCGAGGAGTCGCGGTTCGCGCCCGTGCTGGACCCCGGCCCGCTGCGGCGCGCTCCCGTCGTCGAGCGCGAGACCCAGCCGGAATGGCCGTCTTCGGACGACGACGCCGTCAACCATCTGGAGCTGGATTCGCCGACCGAGCGGATGCCCAAGTACCAGAGCGTGCTTTCGCAGTGGTTCGACCACGGCGGCCCGCGCGAAGGGCCATCGCCGGCGGAACCCGGCCCGCCTTCCTTGCCTTCGTTCGAGCCGGTCAAGAACGCTGTGCCCGAGGAACCCGCGCGGGATCCGGACGAGCCGACCGAACCGACGCTGAAGCCGCTGGAGCCGAAGGAAAAGGAGCCGGAGCCGGCTTGGCCGACGCCCGCCGAACTGGAACAGGAGGACGGCGCGGAGGAGACCTGGCCGGTGCTGCCCGCCGTCGTTCCCGAGGCCCGGTCGCAGGACGACAGGCCGGAGAAGCCGCGAGGGGAGAGGCCGATACTCTCACTTTCCCCCGAAGCGGTCCGCGAACGGATGACCAGCCTGCAAGGCGGATTCCGGCGCGGTCGCCACGCCAGGGGTGACGACAACCCCTCGGCATAAGCGAATTGGAAGGTCCATGAGTTCGAAAACCGGCCTGCTGGAAGTGATCGCGCTGACCGCGGTGGACGCGGAGCGCGCGCAGGAGGGCGGGGCCGATCGCCTCGAACTGGTCAGCGACATGGCCAGCGACGGGCTCACGCCGTCGGTCGGAACGCTGCGCGACGTGCTCGGAGCCACCGACCTCCCGGTGCGGGTCATGCTGCGCGACAACATGTCCTTCGCCGCCGGTGATCTCGACGGGCTGCGTGCGGACGCGATGCGCCTGATCGACGCGGGCGCACGGGAGTTCGTCTTCGGTTTCCTGGACCTGGAAAGCGAAATCGACGTCGAAGCCTGCGAGGCGCTGGTGAAGGAACTCGACGGGCTGCCGTGGACCTTCCACCGCGCCATCGACCGCGCGCGGGATCCGTTGCGCGCCTACGACCAGTTGACCGGCCTCGGCTGTGACACGGTGCTCGCGGCCGGGCATCCGCACGGCGTCGCGCACGGGCTTTCGGTGCTGCAGCGGCTCGCCCGGCGTGAGGACGGGCCTCGGCTGCTGGTCGGCGGCGGCCTGCGGGCGCAGCAGGTGCATCTGCTGCGCGCGGGCGGGATCGGCGCGTTCCACGTCGGCGGCGCGGTCCGTCCTGGCGGCTGGGAGTCCGATGTGGACGTCGCCGCCGTTCGCGAGTGGGCGGCGCTGGTCAAGGAGTAGGCCGTGAACACCGGGTCAGGTCCAGACCACACACGGTGATACGAGGTTGCATCTTCAACTATCCGGTGCGGACGAGATAGCGTGTGCCCATGGCTACCCGCACCGTACGTGACGCGACCAGGGAACTGCTGCGCGATCTGGGCCTGACCACCGTTTTCGGCAATCCCGGCACGACCGAGATCGCCTTCCTGACGGAATGGCCCGACGACTTCACCTACGTGCTCGCGCTCCACGAGGCGTCCGTCGTCGCGATGGCCGACGGGTACGCCCGCGCGAGCAGGCAGGCGGCGTTGGTGAACCTCCACTCCGCCGGCGGGGTCGGCCACGCGCTCGGGCATATCTTCACCGCGTACCGCAACAACGCCCCGCTGATCATCCTGGCCGGCCAGCAGACCAGGTCGCTGCTGCCGGACGATCCGTTCCTCGGCGCCGTCGAGGCGGCGAACTTCCCCAAGCCGTACGTGAAGTGGAGCTGCGAGCCCGCCAGGGCCGAGGACGTCCCGGCGGCGCTGGCCAGGGCGTACCACATCGCGACGCAGGCGCCCATGGGTCCGGTGTTCGTCTCGGTGCCGGTGGACGACTGGGACGTAGAGACCTCGAAGCCGGTCGTCTCCCGGCCGCGGATCCCCGGTTTCGCGCCCGATCCGTCCGCTTTGGACGAACTGGTGGCGGCATTGGACGCAGCCGAACGCCCGGCGATCGTGGTCGGCCCCGGGATCGACGGGGAAGGCGCCGTGCCGGACGTCGTCGAACTGGCCGAGAAGGTCGGCGCCGGGGTCTGGGCGCCGCCGATGGGAGCGCGCTGCTCCTTCCCCGAGGACCACCCGCAGTTCTTCGGATTCCTGCAGCCGGAACGGAAAGCGCTCGCGAGCGCGCTGACCGAGCACGATCTCGTGGTCGTCATCGGTGCCCCGGCGTTCACCTACCACGTGTACCGGGGCGAGTCGGAAACCGCGCTGCCGCCGCTGTTCCTGGTCAGCGACGACGAGCAGATCCTCGCCAGGGCAGCGGAAGGCACCGGCATCCGCGCGACGCCGAAGCTCGCGATCCGCGCGCTGCTGGATCGCGCCGCGCCGCGGGAAGCGCCGAAACCCCGTACCAGGCTGGAAAAGCCCGCCGCGGTCACGCCGATCACCCCGGCTTTCGCCTACTCGGTGATCTCGGAAGTCCTGCCGGACGACGCGATCGTCGTCGAAGAAACCCCGAGCCACCGCAACGAACTGCACGACCACCTGCCGATCAAGGCCACCGACACCGGCTTCCTCACCGTCGCCAGCGGCACCCTTGGCTATGGCCTCCCGGCCGCCGTGGGTGCCGCGCTGGCCCGCCCGGACCGCAAGGTCGTCGCGATCCTCGGTGACGGGTCGAGCATGTACTGCGTCCAGGCACTGTGGACGGCGGCGCAGCACAACCTGCCGGTGACGTTCGTGATCTTCGACAACTCGCAGTACGCCGCCGTGCGCATCCTCGGCGAAGCGGCGGGCGGCGAGAAGGTGCCGGGCGTCGACCTCGGCGGCATCGATTTCCCCGCGCTGGCGAAGAGTCTGGGGCTGCGGACGTCGGTCGTCGAGAAGGCCGAGGACCTCAAGCCGACGCTGGAGGCCGCGCTGCCGGACGAGCGGCCGCATCTGGTGCACGTCCGCATCGACGCGAACCCGCGCACGCTGTACTGAGGTTGCTGAAGGACGCTTTCCCCGCATGTGATGCGGGGAAAGCGCCCTTCAGCGCGTCGGATGCGGGGAAAGTCCCCTTCAGCCGTGCCGCCCACTGTGCCGCCGCCGCATCGCCCCCGGTACATGAAGGCCCCCTTCCTTGCGCCAGGCGCAAGGAAGG
>NZ_JBHVKW010000173.1:0-8809 GCF_042797905.1 Amycolatopsis sp. NPDC057786 | reverse complement strand
TAACGGCGCGTCCCGCAGGAAAACGTCCTGAACGACCCTTTCATGACACTTGGAGAGGCGAGCCTCAGGCGTTGAGGGCGGCCTGCAGCTCGATGTCGATCTTGACCTTCTCCGACAGGAAGGCGTTGCCCTCCGGGCCGATGCCGAAGTCGCGACGGTTCACGGTCGCGGTGGCCGAGACGCCGAGGGTGGTGGCGTTGTCGTTGGCCGGGTTGGTGCCGATGCCGTTGAACTCGGCCTCGAGCGAGACCGGGACGGTCTTGCCGCGCCAGGTCAGCTCACCGTCGATGACGTAGTCGCCGCCGTCCTCGCGGATGCCGGTCGAGCGGAACGTGATGACCGGGTGCTCGTCGACGTGGAAGAAGTCCTCGGACTTGAGGTGCGTGTCGCGCCCGTCGACACCGCTGGCGACCGACGAGGCGTCGATCTCGACGGTGACCGACGAGTCGAGGATGTTGTCGGCGGTGACGACCTCACCGGTGAAGGCGGTGAAGTTGCCCCGGGACTTCGCCAGGCCGAGGTGCTTCACGGTGTAGGCGATGTCGGAGTGGGCGGTGTCGATCGTCCACTTGCCTGCGACGTAGCCCGGGATCTCGGTGGTGGTCATGAGTGTCGATCTCCAAAAAGTCTGGGTGCGTTCGTGGTGAACCCTCGTCTGGTTGAGCGCTCAACCATGACTGTAGCGCAATTTGGTTGAGCGTTCAACCAGGGGTAGAATGGGTGACATGTCCGAACCCCGATGGCTCTCCGACGAGGAGCAAAAAGTCTGGCGCGACTTCTCCGCGGCCACGCGAATGCTGCAAGCACACCTGGAGGGCCAGCTTCAGCACGAGGCGGGCATGCCCCACACCTACTACGAAGTGCTCGTCGCCCTGTCCGAGGCGCCGGACCGGCGGCTGCGGATGAGCGAACTGGCCGACGCGCGGAAAGCGTCGCGCAGCAGGCTGTCGCACGCGGTCGCGCGGCTCGAGGCGAACGGCTGGGTGCGCCGTGAGTCGTGTCCCACCGACAAACGCGGTTCCTGGGCGGTGCTGACCCCCGAGGGTTTCGCGGCGCTGGAGGAGGCCGCGCCCGGGCACGTCGAGGCCGTCCGCGAGAGCCTTTTCGACCCGTTGACACCCGAACAGGTGAAGGCACTCGGCGAGATCAGCGCCGCCGTCCTGGGCCGGCTGTCGCCGAAATGCGCCGCCGCCGAGGCGGAACTGGCGATGCGGGAAGAGACTCTCGCGGACCTCGAGAACTCGGCCGAACTGGCCAAAGCGGACTGACCGGAACCCGGTCCGGGGACGGGCGCGACGACGGGTGTCGGTGCGGGTGGATAGGCTTCGGGCGGCCACCCGACCCTGCTGCTTAGGTGCACCTGAAGAACCGATGCTCAACATTTTCGCGCGCGCCTCCGTTTCCCGCGTCACCGACCCGATGGGGAAGGTGCTCGTGCGTGCCGGGCTGACCCCGAACGCGATGACCGTCATCGGTACGGCCGGGGCGGTGCTGTGCGCGCTCGCGTTCTTTCCCAACGACATGCTGCTGTGGGGCACCTTCACCGTCTGGGGCTTCGCGATGCTGGACCTGCTCGACGGCGCGATGGCCCGCGCCCGCGGGTACGGCACGGCGTTCGGGGCCGTCCTCGACGCGACCTGCGACAGGCTGGTCGACGGCGCGTTGTTCGCCGCGATCGCATGGTGGTGCTTCGTCCACGACGACAACCGCCCGGCCGCGGCCGCCGCGCTGATCTGCCTCGTGCTCGCGCAGGTCATCTCGTACGTCAAGGCCCGCGCCGAGGCCTCCGGGCTGGAGGCGGACGGCGGGCTCGTCGAACGCGCGGAACGCCTGATCATCGCCCTCGTGGGAACCGGGTTGCACGGTCTGGGCGTTCCGTACACCGTGGACATCTCGCTCTGGCTCCTCGCGGTGCTTTCGGTGATCACCCTGCTGCAGCGGACGGCCGCGGTGGCCAAGGCGGCGAGGGCCGCCAAGGCGGCCGGGCCACCCGCCGCGGAGGGCGGGGCATGAGCGGGTTCTCCCAGCGGCTCAGCGACTTCGGCTACGCGGCGGGCTGGCGGCTCGCGCGCTGGCTGCCGGAGTCGGCGGGCGCGGTGACCTTCGGGCTGGGCGCCGACCTGGCCGTCCGGCGGGACGGCGGCGGTGTCCGCCAGTTGCGGCGGAATCTCGCCAGGGTGGTGCCGCAGGCCGACGGCGCCGAACTCGACGAGCTGACCCGCCGCGCGATGCGCTCCTACGCCCGCTACTGGCACGAGATGTTCCGGCTGCCTTCGATGGACCACAAGGAGGTCAGCCGCAAGGTCGCCCAGTCGATCACCGGTGTGGAGAACCTCGACGCCGCACTCGCCGAGGGCAACGGCGCGGTGATGGCGCTGCCGCACAGCGGGAACTGGGACGCGGCGGGTGTCTGGCTCGCGGACTATCTCGGCGGTTTCACCACGGTCGCGGAGCGGCTGAAACCCGAGTCGCTGTACCAGCGGTTCGTGTCCTACCGGGAGTCGCTCGGTTTCGAGATCGTCCCGCTGACCGGCGACAGCTCCGCGATGCGCGTGCTGCTCAAGCGGCTGCGGGAGAACAAGGCGATCTGCCTGGTGGGAGACCGGGACCTGACGAATTCCGGCGTACCGGTGAAGTTCTTCGGCGAGCAGACCCGGATGCCGGGCGGGCCGGCCAGGCTGGCCGCGACCACCGGTGCCGCGCTGATCCCGGCGGGCTGCTGGTTCACCGAGGACGGCTGGCAGATCCGGCTGCATCCGCGGATCCGGGTGACGAACCGGTCCGAGGTGCCGGCGGCCACACAGGCGCTGGCGGACATCTTCGCCGGGGACATCGCCGCGCATCCCGCCGACTGGCACATGATGCAGAAATTCTGGCTCTCCGACTTCGAAGCCGGGGAACAGGCCGCCCTCGGCGAAGCGAGCTGAACCCATGGCTCAGGCTCGGGTCATGAAGATCGGGATCGTCTGCCCGTACTCGTTCGACGTGCCGGGCGGAGTGCAGGGACACGTCATCGATCTCGCGAAGGCGCTGCTGGCACGCGGGCATCAGGTCTCCGTCCTCGCTCCGGCGGACGAGGATTCCGACGTCCCGGATTTCGTCGTCCCCGCGGGAAAGGCGCTCGGCATCCCGTACAACGGCTCCGTCGCGCGGTTGCAGTTCGGCCCGGTGTCCTACGCGCGGGTGCGGCGGTGGATCCGGGACGGCGACTTCGACGTCCTGCATCTGCACGAGCCTGCCGCGCCGAGTCTTTCCCTGCTGGCGCTGAAGGTCGCGGACGGCCCGATCGTGGCGACCTTCCACACCGCGACGACGCGTTCGCGCACGCTGGCGGCGTTCCAGCCGGTGCTGCGGCCGCTGCTGGAGAAGATCACCGCGCGGATCGCTGTGTCGGCGCTGGCCCGCAGGGTCCAGGTCGAACACGCCGGCGGCGACGCGGTCGAGGTGCCCAACGGCGTCGACGTCGAGTTCTTCTCCCGCGCGCTCCCGCTGGACGGCTATCCGCGCGCGGGTGGCACGGTCGGGTTCGTCGGGCGGTACACCGAGCCCCGCAAGGGGATGGGAGTGCTGCTGGACGCGTTGCGGATGCTGCTGCCGGAGTTCGAGGAGCTGCGGCTCCTGGTCGTCGGCCGTGGTGATGCCGACCAGCTCCGCCGCGAGGCCGGGCCGGAGCTGGCGCCGCATATCGATCTGCTCGGCCAGGTCGACGACGAGACGAAGGCGCGGGCGCTGCGGAGCGTCGACGTCTACTGCGCGCCGAACACGGGCGGCGAGAGTTTCGGGATGATCCTCACCGAAGCGATGGCGGCGGGCACGCCGGTGCTGGCGAGCGGGCTGGACTCGTTCCGCCGGGTGCTCGACGACGGCAAGGCCGGGATGCTGACCGAGACCGGCGACGCGGCGGCACTCGCCGACGGCCTGCGCGAACTGCTCGGTGACCCGGCCCGGCGGGTGTCGCTGGCGGCGGCCGCGGGGGAGCGGGTCGCGATGTTCGACTGGTCCGTGGTCACCACGCAGGTGCTGCGCGTGTACGAGACCGCGATCGCCGCCGACCCCCGGCGTGTCGGCGCGGGTGAACGCGAGTTCAGCCGATGACGACCTGGGTGTGGATCGGCGGTCTCGTCGCCGTGATCGTCGTGCTGGGCGGGCTTTTCCTGCTCGCGACGGCGAACAGGCTGGACAGGCTGCACGTCCGGACGGACGCGGGCTGGGCGGCGCTCGACGCGGCCCTCGCGCGGCGCGCCGTCGTCGCCAGGGCGGCCGCCGCGATCCTGGGCGACGAAGAGCTGCGCGCGCTGGCCGAGCGTGCCGAGCGGGCACCGAGGCCGGATCGAGAAGCCGAGGAAAGCGAGCTGACGTTGCGGCTGGCGCGCGTCGACCGTGCCGCCCTGCCGGCGCCCCTGGCCGAGGAGCTGACCGACGCCGAGCACCGCGTCGTCATCGCGCGGCGCGTGCACAACGACGCCGTCCGGGACACCCTGCACTTGAGGCGGCGACGGAAGGTCCGGTACTTCGGCCTCGCGGGAACCGCCCGGCTTCCGGAATACTTCGAGATCGCCGAACCCGAGCTGTAGGAGGGCCCATGAGCGAACGGCTGCTGGTGGCGGTGTTCGCGACGCCCGTGGCGTCGTTCCTCCTGCGCTACGGCAAGGATCTCGGCTACAAGGCAGTGTTGTTCGAGCCGGACGGTGCGCGGGTGACCGACGTCGAGAACGGCGTGGACGCCCTCACGACGGTGCCGGACCTCGGCCCGGACACCGACGTCGTCGTCACCGATCACGACCGGCCCGAACTCGGCGACGTCCTCAAGGCCGTGCTGGAGCGCCCGGCGCGGTGGGTCGGGGTGCTCGGCAATCCGCGCCACGCCGGCCCGCATGTCGCCGCGCTCAAGGCGTTGGACGTATCCGAGCACGAGATCGCCCGGGTCCATCGCCCGGTCGGGTTGAACATCGGCTCACGCACGCCGCCCGAGATCGCCGTCGCCACCCTGGCCGGTCTGCTGGCCGACCGGAACGGACGGCCGGGCGGCTTCGAGTTTCAGTAGGCCACCGCCCCTTCCGGCATCGGCTCGAACCTGGCGTGCCTGCGGGTGAACGTCGCCGTTCCCGAGGTCAGCGAACGCAGGTCGATCGCGTAACGCAGGAGCTCAACTGCGGGGACCTCGGCGCGGATGACCGTGCGGCCGCCTTCAGCCGATTCGGTACCGAGCACGCGGCCACGCCGGGACGAGAGATCGCCCAGCACGGTGCCCAGATGCTCGTCCGGGAGCCGCACCGCGACCTCTTCGAGTGGTTCGAGCAGCGCGATCTTGCCCGCCGCGGCGGCCTCCTTCAGCGCCAGCGCGCCCGCCGTCTGGAACGCGGCGTCCGACGAGTCGACGCTGTGCGCCTTGCCGTCGACGAGGGTCACGCGGATGTCGATCAGCGGATGGCCGTCGACGATCCCTCGCTGAGCCTGGGCCCGGACGCCTTTTTCGACGCTCGGGATGAACTGGTGCGGCACCGAGCCGCCGACGACCTTGTCCACGAACTCGAAGCCCGAACCCCTCGGCAGCGGCTGGACCTCGATGTCGCAGACGGCGAACTGGCCGTGCCCGCCGGACTGCTTGACGTGCCGTCCGTGCCCACGACCCGGACCGGCGAAGGTCGAACGCAGGCTGATGCGGACGGGCTCGGTGTCCACGTCGGCGCCTCCCGCGCGCAGCCGCGACAGCACGACGTCGGCGTGGGCCTCGCCCATGCACCACAGCACGAGCTGGTTGGTCTCGGCGTTGCGGTCCAGCCGGAGCGTCGGATCGCCCGCGACGAGCCGGGAAAGGTTGCGCGCCAAGGTGTCCTCGTCGCTGCGGGTCTTCGCGACGACGGCGACCGGCAGCAGCGGTTCCGGCATCGCCCACGGCTTCATGATCAGCGGATCGTCCGGTGAGGAAACGGTGTCGCCCGTTTCCGCCGAGCCGACCTTCGTGAGCGCGCAGAGGTCGCCCGCGACGCAGTACGGGACTTCGCGCAGGTTCGCCCCGAGCGGCGAGTACAGATGCGCGACCCGTTCGTCGGCGTCGTGATCCTCGTGCCCGCGTTCGGCGAGACCGTGGCCGGAGACGTGCACCGGGCGTTCGGGGCGGAGCGTCCCCGAGAACACCCGCACGAGGGACACCCTGCCGACGTAGGAGTCGACAGCGGTCCGGACGACCTCGGCCGCCAGCGGGCCGTCGGGATCGGCCCGGAGCCCGGCGTGCGGTTCGCCGGTGGTGGAGGTGACCTCCGGAGGGACGTGCTCCAGTGGCGAAGGGAAGGCGCGCACGATCCCGTCGAGGACTTCGGCGAGTCCCACCCCGGTCGTCGCGCACACCGGGATCACCGGATGGAAGGAGCCGCGGGCGACGGCGGTCTCGAGGTCGGCGATCAGCGTGTCCTCGGCGATCTCCTCGCCGGCGAGATACCGGTCCATCAGGGACTCGTCCTCGCTCTCGGCGATGACCCCTTCGATCAGTTCGTTGCGGGCCTCGGTCATCCGGGCGAGATCGGCCTGGTCCGGCTCGCCGACCCGGGGTGGGAAGCCGTTCGAATAGTCGAAGTAGCGGCGCGTGATGAGCCCGACGAGCCCGTCACGCGCGGGCAGGTACAGCGGCAGGACTCCGGCGCCGAAAGCCTCCTGACAGGCCGCGATCTCGCCTTCGGGGTCGGCGCGATGATGGTCCAGCCGGGAGACGACCACCGCCCTCGGCATGCCGACGGCGGCGCATTCCTCCCAGACCGCGATCGTGGCCGCGTCGACTCCTTCCGCCGCGCAGACCACGAACAGCGCGGCGTCGGCGGCGCGGAGCCCGGCGCGCAGTTCGCCGACGAAATCGGCGTACCCGGGAGTGTCGATGAGGTTGATCTTGTGGCCCTGATGCAGCACCGGGGCGACCGAGAGGCCGACCGACCGCTGCTGCCGGACCGCCGCGGGGTCGTGGTCGCACACCGTCGTGCCTTCGACGACCGAGCCCGCCCTGGTCACCGTGCCGGACGCGGCGAGCAGCGCCTCGGCGAGTGTCGTCTTGCCTGATCCCGACGGGCCGACCAGGACGACGTTGCGGACCTTCGCCGGGTCGTCCACAGCGACGGCGGCCCCGGAGTCTCCGTTCTTGCTCTGTTTGTCGGCCATGCCGGTCTCCTCACCACACGATGCCGCGTACAGGTGTGTCCTCGATCACACACCCGCGACGGGCGTCGCGGCAAGGCGACCGGCGAGGGAACCCCCGAATGTCGACGCGCCGTTATGCTCGATGGCGGACACCCGGAGGCGGATCCGACGGTGGGGGATGAGCGATGGAGCTCGACAGGCGAACCGTGTTGCGGCTGGCGGGGGCGGTCCCGGTGATGGCGGCGGTGCCCGCGGAGCTCCCCGAGGGCGGTGGTCCGTGGGAACGGTTGCGCGCCCGGTTGACGGGTGAGCTGTTCCGGCCGGGCGAGCCAGGGTACGACGAAAAGAGGCTCGGGTTCTTCAGCCTCTACGACCATCGGCTGCCCGCCGGTGTCGCGGTCTGCGCGAACGAGGACGACGTGCGGCACTGCGTCGATTTCGCGGCCAGGCAGCGGATTCCGATCGCGGCCCGCTCCGGCGGGCACAGCTACGCCGGGTATTCCATTGTGGACAAAGGGCTGGTCGTCGACCTGTCCCCGCTGAACGCCGTCGAGATCCTGCCCGGCGGCCGCGCGGCGATCGGGGCGGGCGCCCAGCTCGGCCAGGTGTACGAGGCCTTGGCGGCAGCGGGGCGCGCGCTGCCCGCCGGCAGCTGTCCCCAGGTCGGCATCGCCGGGCTGACCCTCGGCGGCGGGATCGGCGTCTTGGCCCGCAAGTACGGGCTGACCTGCGACAATGTGGAATCCGTCCGCATCGTCGGTGCGGACGGGAAGGCGCGCCTGGTGTCGGAGGAGACCGCGCCGGACCTGCTGTGGGCGTTGCGTGGCGGTGGCGGCGGCAACTTCGGCATCGTCACGTCGTTCACCTTCCGCACCGCGCCTGCCAGGACGCTGACGAACTTCAACCTGGTCTTCCCGCCCGCCGTGCTGGCCGCGCTGGTCGCCGCCTGGCAGGAGTGGCAGCCCGCGATGCCGGACGAACTGTGGTCCGGGATGGGTCTCGGCGCGACGGCCGCGAACTGCGGTGGCTGCTTCGTGGGCACCGCCGCGCAGGTGAACCCGCTACTGGACGATCTGGTCCGCCGGGTCGGCACTTAGCCGACCAAACGTGAGGTGATCGAGCAGGGCCACCTCCCGACGATGCGCGCCTTCGCCCAGGAGGCCGAGTTCCCCGCCGCGGTCGCGCAACGCGGGGAGTATGTGGCCACTTCGAGGATGCTGACGCATCCGGTGCCCGACCCCGGCGCGCTCGCGACGTTGCTGACCAGCGATCCCCGTCTGTACTCGATCGTGGACGCGTATGGCGGCGCGATCGCGCGGGTGCCGTCGAGCGAGTCGTGCTTCCCGCATCGGTCCGCGCTGGGCAGCATCCAGATCACCCGTGGCCTGGAGGGCGGCGAGGCGGCCGCGCGCCAGGCGATCGGCCTGGTCAGGGACGAACTCGGCCGCGAATACGGGCGGGCCGGGTACATCAACTACATCGACCCGGAGATGCCCGACTGGGCGAAGGCGTACTACGGCGACAGCCTGCCGCGCCTGCGCTGGGTGGCGCGGAAATACGACCCGGATGGCCTCTTCGCCTTCGAACAGGGCCTCGCCCGCTGACGCGTTTGGTCCTCTGGATGCGGTCCTTGCGCGCGCAAGGACCGCATCCAGAGGCCCAAATGCGGGCCCGATCACCCAGT
>NZ_JBHVKW010000172.1:0-9613 GCF_042797905.1 Amycolatopsis sp. NPDC057786 | reverse complement strand
AGGAAGGGGGCCTTCATGTACTTCGCGGCCGATCGCCGCCCGCCGACCCCGCGCCAACGCGTTGCGAAAACCGCTTTCGCAACCTTCAACGTTGCGAAAGTGGCTTTCGCGACAGCACCTCCGCCGCCCCAGCGAGTCCACTGTGGACAGACTCTGTGGCCACTGTGACACCAGGGACACCTGAGGCACCCGTCCCGAGATCCCGCAAACGGGGTATCGAAAACTGTCGGTGCTTCGAACTAGTGTTCGGGTAGAGTTGACCGAACACCAGTTCGAGGGGAAGCCGATGACGATCGCACCGTTCCGCCCGGGTACGCCGCCCGTCCAGACCCTGCCGCCCGGCCGGTGGCACGGCCGGATCTGGGTTTCGGATCTGCCCTTGGCCAGGCCGGAGCGCTACACCGGCTGCGTCGCCGAGTTCGACCGCTCCGGTCTGTGGCCGGTGCTGATCCCGCACGACCAGCGCTTCGCCGCCAACGGCGAGGATTGGATCGACGACCGCGGCAGGCTCGCCCCCGCCGATCACCGGATCTCCTCGGTGGACCCGGCCGAGGTCCTGGCCCGCTGGTGGGACACGTCGTGCTGCGACGGCGCCTGCCTGCGCCCGTTCGGCGCGAAGTTCCCCGGGCTCGCCCGCCGTCCGTCGCGCCGGGCGGATCCGCTGGCCGAGGCGGGTAACACCGGGTCGATTTTGGCGGCGCGCGGGCAGCACCGGCTGGCCCTGGTGCAGACGGAACGGCCCGCCGACATCCCGGCGATCCTCGGCTGGACAGGCATGATCAAGGCGACCGACCAGGTCCACGAGCTGTCCGCGGTCCTGCGCAGCTGGGAAGACCGTTTCGGCGCGACGCTCACGGTGCTGGGCTTCGATTCGCTGGAGCTGTCGGTGGCCGCGCCGCCACGCACCCAGGGCCGCGCGCTCACCGTCGCCGCCGAACACCGGGCGTTCTGCCTGCCCTCGTTCGCCGGTCAGCCGGGCACTCTGCGCGAGTTCGCCTCCAGCCTGGTCCAGACCCGCCGTTGGCGGTTCTCGTGGGCGTGAGCCGGCGTTTATCTCCCCAAGAGAGGGGAATCTGGGCGACACGGGAAGGCGGTGATCGACGTCGCGGAGCTGAGGATCGGCACTTCGGGCTGGCGCTACCCACCGTGGCGCGGGGACTTCTACCCCCGCGGCCTGGTGCAGCGGCGCGAGCTGGAATACCTGTCGTCCCGGATGAACTCGGCCGAGATCAACGGCTCGTTCTACTCATTGCAGCGTCCCGAGCGGTACCGGGCGTGGGCCGAGGAGACACCGGACGACTTCGTCTTCTCCGTCAAGGGTGGCCGCTTCATCACGCATATGAAGCAACTGCGTGACGTCGAGACGCCGCTGGCGAACTTCTTCGCGTCCGGCGTACTGGCGCTCGGCCGGAAACTGGGGCCGTTCCTCTGGCAGCTGCCGCCGCGGCTGGCGTTCGACGCCGAGCGCGTCGAGGCGTTCTTCAAGCTGTTGCCGCGCACCAGTGACGCCGCCGCCAAGCTCGCGCGCAAGCACGACGACAAGCTTAAGGCCGAGCCGCACACCGATCCGAAGCCTCGCCGGAAGCTCCGGCACGCCGTCGAAGTACGGCATCCGAGCTTCGCCGAGCCCGAAAGCCTCGAACTGTTCCGGAAACACGGCATCGCGCTCGTGGTCGCCGACACCGCGGGCAAGTTCCCGTTCGTCGACGAGATGACGAGCGACGAGTTCGCGTACGTCCGTCTGCACGGCGACGAGGAGCTGTACGTCAGCGGGTACAGCGACAAGGCCTTGGAGAAGTGGGCCCGGAAGATCAAGGGCTGGGGCCGCGACACGTACGTCTACTTCGACAACGACGTCAAGGTCGAGGCGCCGAAGAACGCGATCACCCTCGCGAAACAGCTGGCTTGACCCGCGCACGCTGCACAGTCAGCGCGCAGTGAGCGGTGTCCGGTTAGGTGACATGTGCGGGCACGGGCGTACTCGCGTGCTGCAACTGGGGGTCGGCACGCCGGGCGCCCGTGCCTCACTCCGCCTTGGCCGTTTCGCCGACGAGCGAGGCCAGCTTCGTCCGGACGTCCTCGGCGTCGGGATGCGCCAGCTCGGTCAGCACCCGGACCGAACGCAGCCAGCACTCCCGCGCCGACGAGGGATCACCGAGCCGCAGATGGATTCCGCCGAGCTGGGCAAGCACGTCGGCCGCCTCGTAGAGCTCGCCGTGGGCGAAGAACATCTCGACAGCGCGCCGCATACAGGCGATGCCCTCGTCGCCCCGGCCGAGCCCGACCAGGGCGGTCCCCTTGGTGTGCAGGGTGAAGCGGGCTTCGTCGGGGAGAGCGTGCGCCTCCAGCGCCAAGGCCTGATCGGCGAAATCGAGTGCCTGCTCGAAGCGGCCCGCCTGGGTGCAGATGTCGCCGAGGGCCTGCAAGGCGCTGGACTCCATGCCGGCGCCGACCTTGCTCTCCCGGATGAGCCTCAACGCGCGCGTCCCGTATTCCCAACCGGTTTCGGGGTCCTGGCTGGCCAGCGTGAGGTTGTAGAGGGCTCTCGCCTCGCCTTGCCGGTCTCCGACCTGCCGTTGCAGTTCGACGACCTGCTTCAGGTAGGCGATGCTGTCGTCGTACTGGCGGGCGACTCCGCAGGCCACGCCGAGCCCGCTGAGAATGGCGGCCTCGCCGGAGCGGTCCCCCAGATCGCGGGCGGCGCGGAGCGCCACGCCGAACACCGAACGCCAGTCCTCCAGCCGCGCTCGCACGATGAAGTACGACTGCAGCAGCCATGCCAGCTGCCAGCACTCCCGGTACCGCCGCTCCCGGTACGCGACGTTCACCGCGGCGATGAGGTTCCCCGCCTCCTCGTCGAACCAGTCGAGCGCCTGCTCGTAATGCCCGAACCGCAGGCCGTCGCCGTCGAACCGCTCGGGTTCGACGAGCCGGTAGTGCCGTTCCGGGCGCAGGAGCCTCGACGCGTTCAACGCCGAGGCCAGCGACGCGTGGAGCAGCCTGTCGAGCACGGCCGTCCGCGCTTCGGGCCCGTCGATCTTCGCCGAAAGCTCGGCCGCGTACGCGCGGATCAGGTCGTGGAACTGGTAGCGGCCGGGCTTGGACCGCGCGATCAGGTGCGCGGACGCGAGTTTCGCCAGATCCTCGTGCGCTTCGGCGATGTCGACCCCGCCCACCGCCGCGGCCGCGGGCACGCTGAAGTCGCCACCGGTGGGCAGGCCGAGCAGCCGCAGCAGCCGCGCGGCCCGTTCGTCGAGCGCGCGGTACGAGTACGAGAAGACGGCCCGGATGTTCGTTTCGTCGCCGTCGGCGAGGTCGAACGAGCCCAGCCGGTCCTGTTCGGCTTCCAGCAGCCGGACGAACTCCCTCAACCCGAGATCCGGGAACTGGGCCGCCCGCACCGCGAGGATCCGGATGGCCAGCGGCAGCCCGCCGCAGTACCGGACGAACCGTTCGGTGGCCTCGGGATCTTCGGCGACCCGGTCCAGCCCGATCGTCGACGCGAGGAGGGCGATCGCGTCCTCGTCCGGCAATTCCTCCAGCGCGACGCGCCGCGCGCCATGGGTCGCCACGAGCGCCTGCAACTGCCAGCGGCTGGTCACCAGCACCAGGCAGCCAGGACCGGGCAGCAACGGCCTGATCTGTTCGGTGCTCGCGGCGTTGTCGAGCAGGATCAGCATCCGGCGGCCTGCGCTGTAGGTGCGCCAGGTGGCCGCGCGCCCGTCGACGTCGGCGGGGATCCGGTCGGCGGGGACACCGACGGAAACGAGCATGGTTTCGAGCGCGGTGGCGGCCTCGACCGGCTCCCCCGGGCCGTAGCCGCGCAGGTTGAGGTACACCTGCCCGCCGGGGAAGCGGTCTCCGACCTCGTGCGCGAAATGGACGGCGAGCGTCGTCTTGCCGATACCGCCCATCCCCTCGATCGACGCGATGGACGTCGAGCGCTCGGTGTCCAGCGCCTCGGGGACGAGGCCGTGCAGCGCCTTGAGGTCGCGTTGGCGGCCGGAGAACACCCGGAGATCGGCGGGAAGCTGCCGCGGGATCAACGGTTCGGCGCCGAGCCGGTACCGCGTCAGCTCTGAGTCCAATGTGGTCTCACCGGACTCTTCACCGGTCAGGATGGCTTGGTGCGCCCGCTGCAGCGACGCGCCGGGGTCGAGGCCGAGTTCTTCGGCGAGCACCGCGCCGATCCGGCGGTAGACGTCGAGCGCTTCGGCCTGCCTCCCGGACCGGTAGAGCGCGATCATCAGCTGTTCGTGCAGCCGCTCCCGCAGCGGGTTCTCGCGGCACAACCTGGTCAACTCGGGAACGACGGTGGCGTGATCGCCGAGGGCGATGAGCGCGTCGGCCCACTGCTCACGCACGCGTAACCGCTCTTCGCCCAACTGGTCGGCTTCGTCCCGAAGCAGTGCTTCGGAGTGGACGTTCTGCAACGCCGGGCCACGCCACTCGGCCAAGGCGGCGGCGAACCGGTCCGCGGCCACGCGCAGGTCACCGTCCCGCGCGGCCTCCGTTCCGGCCGCGGCGAGTGCCCGGAACCGGGCGAGGTCGAGCAGCTTCTCGTCGAGTTCGAGCAGGTAACCGCCGCGTTCGGTGCGGATGGTGACGTCGTCGCCGAGCGCGCGCCGGACCCGCAGGATGTAGGTCTGCAGTGCGCCCTTGGACCGCCGCCGGTCGTCCGGCCACAGCCACCGGCCCAGTTCCTCGACCGGCACCACCGTGTTCGCGCGCAGCAACAGACCGGCCAGCACGATGAGCGGCCTGCTGCCGCCCAAGGGCACCGGCAGCCCGTCCGCCGTGACCTCCGTGGGCCCCAGCACGCGAAAGTCGAGTGCCACATCGCTCATTCTGTCCGGAACCGGAGAAAACGGCACGTGATTCCCGCGGTGGCATGATCGGTGCCGATGGACGTCTACGCGATCCCCCTGCGCACACGGTTCCGTGGCATCACCGTCCGTGAAGGACTGCTGATCCGCGGCGAAGCGGGCTGGGGCGAATTCTGCCCGTTCTCCGACTACTCCGACGCCGAGAGCGCGCCGTGGCTGGCCTCCGCCCTGGAGGCGAGCGAACGCGGCTGGCCGTCGCCGGTGCGGGAGAGCGTCGAGGTGAACGCGACCGTCCCGGTGGTGTCCCCGGACAAGGCCTACGAACTCGTGTCCGCGTCGGGCTGCCGCACGGCGAAGGTGAAGGTCGCCGACCCGCGGGTGAGCCTCGCGGAGGACTGCGCCCGCGTGGAGGCGGTGCGGTCCGCGCTGGGCCCGCGAGGCGCGGTCCGCGTCGACGCGAACATGGCCTGGGACGTGGACACCGCGGTCAAGGCCATCGGTGAACTGGACCGCGCGGCGGACGGCCTCGAATACGTCGAGCAGCCGTGCCCGTCGATCGAGGAGCTGGCGGACGTCCGGCGCCGGGTCGATGTGCGGATCGCCGCGGACGAATCGATCCGCCGGGCCGAGGACCCGCTCAAGGTGGCCGTGGCGGGAGCGGCCGACATCGCCATCCTGAAGGTCGCGCCGCTGGGCGGGGTCCTGCGCGCGCTTGAGGTCGCGGAAGCGTGCGGGCTGCCGTGCGTGGTGTCGTCCGCCGTCGAGACGAGCGTCGGTCTCGCCGCCGGGCTGGCGCTCGCGGGCGCACTGCCCACTTTGGACTTCGCGTGCGGACTGGGCACGATGTCCTTGCTGACGGGGGATGTCTGCGGCGACTCACTGTCCCCTGTGGACGGTCGACTGCCGGTGCCACTTCGGGCTCCCGCTCCCGATCTGTTCGCCGCCCACGCCGCCGCCCCGGACGTCCGGGCGGCCTGGGAAGCCCGCCTCACCCGCGTCCGCACCCACCTCCCGATGCCATGAAAGGTCCTTTCCTTGCAAATTTCGCAAGGAAAGGACCTTTCATGGCGTTCGGGAGAAGATCAGCTGCAGTGCTCGAAAGGCGATTCGTAGCTGGTGGAACCCGCCGAGCCGCCCCACCGGACGCACTTCGCTCCGGCGGCCGCGCTCACCGGGCCCGCGTAGTACTCGAAGCTGCCGGAGTCGGTCTTCCGCGCCGAACCCTGGACTTCGAGGAAGGCCGAAACCGCGCTGCCCGTGCCGACCGAGGTGGACTTGATGGTGGTGACGCAGTTGTTCTGGTTCGCGGAGTTGTACAGCAGGTAAGCGGTCGCGGCGCTGCCGAGCGCCTGCGAGTCGATCACCTTGTAGCCGTCGCCGCACACCTCGACGGCGTCGTACGGGTTGGGGTTCCCGGTGCCGCTGCAGGTGTTCTTCGAGGTCACGTTGGCGTTGGGGTAGCCGAACCGCACACCGTTGAAGTACGCGGGCTGGATGTTGCTCGGCCAAGACGAGTCGTTGGTGCGGACCTCGTAGTGCAGGTGCGGGCTGATGTTGTTGCCCGGCTTGGAGGTGTTGCCGACCTCGCCGATCTTCTGCCCCTGCGCGACCTGCGCGTTGAGCGCGACCGAGCGGACCTTCAGGTGCGCATAGTAGGTCGACCACCCCCCACCGTGGTCGATCTTCACCAGGTTGCCGAACCCGTTGGCCGAACCCTGGTGCGCCGAGATGACGACCTTGCCCGCCGCCGCCGCGACCACGGTGTCGCCGAGGTCCGCCCCCGCGGAACTGCCGCGGTTGAAGTCGATTTCGTAGGCCCGGTGCGCGCTGCTGTTGTCGTTGTCGCCGTTCCACACCTGGTTGCAGGGGAACGGGAGCTGGAAGTTGGGACGCGGCCCGACGGCGGCCTCGGCCGACGTCGCGGTGATCGCCAGCCCGGCCATGCCCAGCAAGGCGGTGGCGGCCGCCGTGACCACTCGTCTGAATCTCATCGGATGTCCTTTCTCGGCGTTTCGCGAGAAGCGTCCCGAAAGGGCGTACAAGCGAGATACAAACGACCACGAGCCCTCCTGGCCGAGGGGACCAGGAGGACTCGTGCCGCCTCCGCACCGGGACCGTCCGCGTCTTCCCCGTCCCCGGTGCGGATGTCTCAGCCGACCCGCTCGATGGTGGCCCGGCGGATCAGGAACTTCCCTGGTTCGCGGACCTGTTCGAAGGCCGCGTTGTTCAGCAGCGCGCAACTGCCGGAGACGCCGGTGACCTCGACCGTCGTGGACTTGTCGTTGTCCAGGTTCGTCACCTTCAGCTTGGTGCCCGCCGGGAATTCGCTACTGGACGCCGCGGGTGCGCCGCCCTCGCCGGACAGCGTCACCGTGGAGCCCTGGCAGACGACTTCTCCTTCCCCGGCGGCCGCCGCTCCCTGATCGGCCACGGCGTCGCCCTGCTCGGCGGCCTGGACGTCCTCGGTGCACCCCGCGGCTTCGCGGCGCTGCTGGATGAGGTCGACGACGGCCTGCCGGTTCGCGATCCGCGCCCCGGACTGCGCGTCCGGCTCCGCCTGCTGGCCCGCGATGAAGTCCAGGTTGTTCCGGAGGGCGCTGTCCAGTCCCTGGCAGCTTTCCGAGGCCCGCCCGTCCGGAGTGCTGATCGCGAACATCGCCGCGGCGATGGCGGCCACCCCGAGAACGGACGCGATGCCGATCGTCGCACGCTTGCGGTGTTTCCCGACACTGTTCATCATCGGTGCTTCCTCCGGTCTGGTTCCTCCTCACCCACATCCAGGGATACGGCCGGGTAACGGAAGTGGTTCAAACCGATTTCAGCCGAGCCAGGGTTTCGCGATCCGCGCGTAGGTGCCGTCGTTCAGCGCGAGATGCAGCCACTGGTCGGCCCACTCCTTGAACACGATGTCGCGCGGCATCAGGTACGCCTTCTCCGAGAAGGTGAACGGCTCGTCGGGATGCACCGCGCACAGGCGCGGGTTCTGCTTTGCCTGCCAACGGGTTTCGGTCGCGTCGGTGATCATGAGATCGGCGCGGCCAGCCAGGATCTCGGCGAAGATCGTGTTGTTGTCCGGATGACGGACGATGGTCGCGCGCTTGAGATTGGCGTCGGCGAACTGTTCGTTGGTACCGCCCGGATTCACGATCACCCGGACGCCCGGCTGGTCGATCTGCTCCAGTGTCTGGAACCGTTTTTCGTTCTCGCACAAGGTGATCGGTGTCTTGCCGTCACGAAGATAGGGAACGCCGTAGAAGCCCTTCTTCGCGCGGTCCAACGTCACCGACACCCCGCCCATCGCCAGATCGCATTTCCGCCCGACGTCGTCGGCGATCGCCTTCCAGGTGGTCTGGACCAGATGGAGCCGGACGCCGAGCCGCTTCGCGAGGTCGCCCGCGAGGTCGATGTCGATCCCGCTCCACGCGCCCGCCGCGTCGCGATAGGTGAACGGGCGATAGTCGCCCGTCGAACACACGCGGATCTCGCCGCGAGCCTGAACGAAGTCGAGCCTGCTCTGCGCGCCATGACCTTCGGGCGCGGCGCCGGCCGTGCCGATTCCCAGCACGGTCAGCACCGCGACCCCGAACGTGAGCACTTTCGCTTTGATCGTCATCCAGGCATTTTCCACGCCCGGAGGTAGGCCTGCACGAGCCAAGCGTCGACCCAGGCGGTGTCGGGCTCCTCCGGCAGCGGCGAGGCCCCGCGCACGAGTTCGCCGAGACGGCTCTCGAGGGTCTCGGCCGCTTCCAAGGCTTCCTCGCGGGTTTTCTTGCCCTGCCTCAGATCGCGGAGCCAGCCAAGCCACGGTTCGGGGACCGGCAACGTGATCCGCCCGGTCTCCAGCAGCTCCACGCCCTGGACGCCGAGGCGCACCATGTGCATGGCGAACTTCGTGTCGAAGCCGTACTTCTCGATCAGCTCCGGCCGTCCGGCCTTGCCCCGCAGCCCCAGCATCCGCTCGCGCTGCGCGCGGGAGTAGCCGAGGAACCGCAGCCCCGCGCGGCGCGAGACGATCCGGTGCGCGTTCTCACGCAGTTCGGCACCGAGCTCGTCGATCGCCACGATCTCGGTCTCGGGCGCGAACAGCGGCAACAGCACGGTCGGGTTCCCGTTGAGCACGAGCCGCAGCCACTTGCGCAACGAGTAGACGATCAGGTCGAGGTCGCCGGGACCGGACCGGACGCCTTCGGGCTGCGAGCGGAAGATGTACTGCTCGAACCGCTTCAGGCCGATGACGTGGTCCGGCGGCTCGACGCAGATGCCGAGTTCGTCGCGGTCGTCCTGGCCGAGCACGGCGGTACCGTGCAGGCCGGACCCGACCTGGCAGCGCAGGATGGTGCCCTGCTCGGCGATGGCGGCGAATTCGGGGCTGTCGTGTTTCACCGGAGAAGTCGTACCAGCGCGGACACGCTCCGGGCATCCGGTTTTCCGGCCCCTCAGGGTCGGATTCCAGGGTCGGCTCGGGGCCGTTCCCCGATGTGCCGGGGGTCGTTCCGGAGCGAATATTGAGCCATGACCAACAGCGTGTACACCCCCCAGGCCACCAAGAAGCTCTACCGCAGCCGCACCGACAAGATGGTCGCGGGCGTCGCCGGCGGCTGGGCCGCCTACCTCGGCGTCGACGCCGCGATCCTGCGCATCGCCCTCGTGGCGGGCGTCTTCTTCACCGCCGGATTCGCGATCCCGCTCTACGCCGCCGCGTGGCTACTGACTCCGGAACAGCCGGGCGAATCCTGACTGGGCGGACGCCGCGCGCAGGGGGCGCGGCGTCCAAGTGGCAGGGGGAC
>NZ_JBHVKW010000171.1:0-10022 GCF_042797905.1 Amycolatopsis sp. NPDC057786 | reverse complement strand
CCCCCTTCCTTGCGCCTGGCGCAAGGAAGGGGGCCTTCACGTACTTCGAACCGGTCAGGCGGCTGCGCCGCGCACCGCCAATTTCCGCACGTCCATGTACAGGCACCCGGCCGTCGTGGGCTGCGGCGAACAGGTCCTGTCCGGATAGAACGACAGCTGGTTGGACGAAACGGTCAGCCGCACGAACCGCACACCGGTCGCGCTGCCCGGCGCGAGCTGGAGCGCGGTGAGCTTGTCGAGGTCGGCGGGTTTGAAGTCGCCGGTGCCCGCCTTCACCCACGTCGTGCCGTCCACCGAGGTTTCGACGGTGACGTCCTTGGCCGCCGCCGGCGGGTCGTCGCCGCAGCTATTGGACGGGTCGATCTCGATGGCGCTGACGTTGACCGGTTTGCCCAGTTCGATCGTGACGAACCGCGTCTCGATCGTGCCGTCGGGGCGGACGACCCTGTCGGTCGACCAGCCGCCCCCGCCGAGCACCGACGAAGTTGTGAGATCGCCGGGGCCGCAGCCGTACGGGGTGAAGTCCTCACCGTTGAACGCGGTGACACCCGCTCCGGCGCCGCTGGAGGCCCAGTTGAACCGCAGCGACCAGTCCACCTTGGTGGTTCCCGACCGCACCGAGACCGTGCGGATCTCGCCGTCGGCACCACCGCCGGAGGCGTAGACCTTCGGGTAGGTGCCGGGGAGCACGCCCGGAATGGTGTAGACGCCTGCCGCGTCGGTGACCGCGGAGAGCGACCCGGTGAAACCGGAGTCGTGCCCGCCGAACCGGACGGCGACGCCCGCGATCGGCGCCCCGGCTTCGCGGTCGGTGACCTTGCCGGTCACGGTCCCGGTCGGGGTGCCCGCGGGCGGCGGGGTGGAGAAGTCCTCGGCCGGCGCGGTGTCGGCGCCGGTGATCGACGCGGCGAAGTAGCCCATGCCGCGTGCCGCGAAGGCCTTCCACAGTTTGGCGTGCGCGCGGCCGCCGTTGATCACCGTGTCGGCCTGCAGGATCGAGTTCCGCATGTCCAGGAAGGACGGCGACGCGGGCGAAAGCTCCATCGCGCGGGTGACCAGCGCCCGCGTCAGCTGCACACCGAGTGCCGAGCGGATGTCCCACAGGGTGCTCGCCCAGATCTCGCCGTCGGCGTGGACCTGCGGGAAACCGATGATCCGGCCGAGGTCGCCGTAGGTGTAACCACCGGGCCCGGCCCCTGGCGTGCCGGGGCATTTCGGCGCGACGACGCCGACCGGGCAATCCAGCGGCTGGGTGCGGGCCAGTGGGACTCCGTTGCTCACGTAGTCGCCGCCGAGGAGTTCACCGGGCGCCGAGGTGTCCTTGATCGCGTTGCGCCCGACGAGGTAGTCGAAGGCGTACCAGTCACTCCAGGCCTCACCCATCGCGCCGGACTGCAGGGAGTTCAGGGTGGAGTTGCCCTGCGCGTCGACGACGAGGCGGTTGGACAGGCCGTGGGTGTACTCGTGGTGGATGATCGTCGCGTCGTCGGCCGAGTTCGCGGCGAGGAACGGGTCTTCGGGGTTCCTGGGATCGTGGAACAGGAACATCCCCATCGTCGGTGGCTGCCCGTCCGGCGGGGTGCCCATGAACGCGTTGTCGTAGTAGCCCGGTTCCTGTGCGCCGAGCAGGGTGTGGACCTGGACGGCGTCGCCGTCGACCTTCTCGAAGTTGCCCGCCTGGCGGGTGAAACCGATCGGGAAGGAGGCGAGGTGGTCGTGGAAGCTCCCGACGTAGGCCAGTGCCTGCACGGCGTTCTGTTCCCGGTTCTTCGCCCACGAGCCCGGGGTCTTCGGATCCCAGGAGCACGGCCTCGCCGCCGAGCACGGCGGGCCGACGGCGGCGTTGAAGTCGGTGAACTTGTACCGGTAGGTGCCGTCGGTGTTCGGTCCGATCTCTTCCTGCGGCTGGAACTTCAGATCGCCGTTGACGTCGGCGGCGACATGCGCGACGTTGCCGTCGAGGGTCTTGGCGTCGGCGGGCAGCCAGCCCTTCTGGGTCAGGTTGACCTGCTTCTGCGGACCCGGCTGCGCTTCCCAGGCGAGGCCCTTGGCGTCGTTGGCGTCGTTGGCGTGGTTCACCAGGTTCTTGCGGTAGAGCAGTTTGCCGGTGCCGGCGTCGGTCACCTCCTGGAACATCTTGTCCACGGCGGGTTTGGTCAGCGTGTACCAGGCCGGTCGGATCCCGTCGCCGGTCAGGAACGCGACCTGCTTGGAGTCCGGGGCGGGGGCGGCCAGCGTGGTCGCGCCGAGCGAGGCGGGAAGATCGCGCACGGGCGCGCCGTCCAGCTGGATCAGCCTGCCGTCCTTCGTGACGTGCGCCTTCAACCCGTTGCCGAACACGGGAACTCCGCCGACGGACTGGGTGAAGGACAGGTGGTGCGTGCCTTCGACGTCGACGTAGTCCTTGCGCAGGTCGAGTTTCGCGGCGTCATCGGCGCTGAGGCCGACCAGTCCTTCCTTCTCCCGCAGGTAGTTCAGCACGATGTCGCGGGGTGATCCACCGCTCGGTCCGGTGAGGAAGCCGTCGGTGCGGGCCAGCACGCGGGGCGTGCCGGTCAGCTCGTCGAAATCGAGCAGGGCCTGAGTGCCCAGTTCCGCCCGTGCCTTCGTGACGGACGTCGTCCGGGACGCCGCGAGCCGGTCCCGCGCGGCGAGGACCCGCGGGCTGGTTCTCGCCGCGTCACGGACATCGATGTCCTTGCCCGATCTGTCCGGTGTGGTGTGCACGGCACCCGGTGCCGGTGCCGCGCCGGCTTCGGGCGCTGTGACCAGCGCTAACACTGTGATGGCGGTCGCGGCGCACAACGAGGCACGCGAACGCGACGAACGTGACGTCACTCCAGACCCCTCTCTCGGTGGTGACGCAGACGTTCTCTTCGTACCGATACAGTCACGGCGGGCATCAGCGCCGATCAGGTACGGAAATCCCGGTGAGCGGGTACTCCGGCGCCGGAGTGTCCACAATGGATTAACCGGGATTCGTAGGGGAAGATGGACGCCACCACGGAATTCGAGCGGCTGCGGCCCGTGATGTTCGGGCTGGCGTACCGCCTGCTCGGTTCGGCGGCGGAGGCGGAGGACGTCGTTCAGGACGCCTATCCGAAGTGGGCGGGCGCCGAACGTGAGTCGATCGCGTCGCCGCGGGCGTGGCTGGCGAAGGTGGTCACCAATCTCTGTCTGAACCGGCTGACCTCGGCCAGGGCACAGCGGGAGCGCTACGTCGGGCCGTGGCTGCCCGAACCGGTCCTGACCTCGGACGACGTGCTCGGTCCACTGGAGACGGCGGAGCAGCGGGAGTCGGTGTCGCTGGCGATGCTGGTGTTGCTGGAGCAGCTTAGCCCGGTCGAGCGTGCGGTGTTCGTGTTGAAGGAGGCCTTCGCGTACAGCCATCGTGAGATCGCCGCGATCCTCGACGTCTCCGAGGTGAACTCGCGCCAGCTGCACAGCCGGGCGCGACGGGCGCTGGGCCGATCGGGCGAGCGACGGGTTTCGAACCCGCGGCATCTCGAAAAGCTGGTCGAGAGCTTCCTGTCGGCGGCACGGGACGGCGATTTGCCCGCTTTGGAGAGTCTGCTGACCGCCGACGTCACCGCGTGGTCGGACGGTGGCGGCAAGATCACCGCGGGCCGTCGTCCGGTGCACGGCGCGGCCAAGGTCGCGCGGCTGTACGCCGGGATGTTCGACGGCGCCGGACCGGTGTCGATCGAGATCCGCGAGGTCAACGGCGGTCCCGCGGTGGTCGCGACGGTCGGCGGCGTCCTGTACGGCGTCCTCGGATTCGAGGTGGTGGACGGGCGGATCCGCGGGCTCCGCGCGGTCGCGAATCCGGACAAGCTCGCGTTCCTGTCGGGACAGTTGTCACGTTCCGGGTGGCTCGCCGGTTCTTGAGGGTGGAAGCTCTGAGGAACGGAGGACCAAGGTGACGAACCCGATTCTGGTGACCGGCGGTACGGGCGACCTCGGCCGTGAGGTGGTGCGGCGGCTGGTGGCCGAAGATCGGCCGGTCCGGATCATGAGCCGACGGCCGCGTCCCGCCGAGGAGCCGAACGAGTGGGCACGGTGCGACCTCAAGACCGGTGACGGCCTCGCCGAGGCGGTCGCCGGTGTCTCGACGATCGTCCATTGCGCGTCGACGCTGGGTCGCGGGGACGAGCGGGTGACGCGGAACCTGGTCGAGGCGGCGCGGCGGGCGAGTAGTCCGCATCTGGTGTACATCTCGATCGTCGGCATCGACGTGATCCGGTTCTTCTACTACGACGAGAAGCTGGCCTCCGAGAAGGTGATCCAGGAGTCCGGTCTGCCGTGGACGGTGCTGCGCGCGACCCAGTTCCACGAGCTCGTCGCGCGGCTGTCGTCGGCGCAGCGGCGGCTGCCGGTGACGTTCGTGCCGTCGGAGTTCCGGTTCCAGCCGATCAGCACCGGCGACGTCGCGGACAGGCTGGTCGCGCTGGTGTCGAGTCCGCCGTCGGGGCGAGTGCCGGACATGGGCGGCCCCGAGGTGCGGACCGCCCGTGACCTGGCGGAGGCGTATCAGCGGTCGGTGGGACGCCGGAAGCCGATCGTGCCGCTGTGGATGCCGGGCAAGGCGGCCAGGGCGTTCCGGGCGGGCGGCAACCTGACACCGGACAACGCGACCGCCTCGGGCACGTTCGAGGAGTTCCTTTCCTCACGCGTTTAGTCCTCTGGATGCGGCACACCGAGCCGCGCTCGCGCGTCCGAGTTACGGTGACCTGGTGACGATCACCGGGTTCTTCTCCTCCTTCGAAACGGGTGATCCGCAGCCGGTGGATCCGGCCCTGCGCGTCGGCACCGGCCCGGCCGCGTCGCCGACCGCGAAGACCGGTGTCGGGTTCACCGGCGCGCACGCCCTCCGCTACGAGAACACGCTGCGCGCGACCGTGTTCGAAGTGGACGTCGAGGTCACCGGTGACACCGAACTGTCCTATGTGGTCTTCCCCGAAGCGGGGACCGGCTATCGCAGTACTTTCGTGGCGCTGGACGTCGAGTTCGCCGACGGGACGTCGGCCGGGTTCAGCGCCGCGGAGCAGGGGCTGGACAAGACGCTGTACGTGGACCAGTGGAACCTCGTGCGCCGCCGGCTGGGCGACTTCGCCGGACGCCGGATCGCCCGGATCGTCCTGGTCAGCGAGCCGCCGGACGGCGAGAGCGCGGGCTGGGTGGACGACGTCCGGATCACCGAACGCGCGGTCGAGATCCGCGAGCCGGTCGACCACGTCCGCACCACCCGCGGCACGCATTCCAGCGACAAGTTCTCGCGTGGCAACAACTTCCCCGCGACCGCGGTCCCGCACGGCTTCAATTTCTGGACCCCGGTCACCGACGCGGGCGCCACGAACTGGATCTACAGCTATCACCGGCACAACGACACCGCGAACCGCCCGGCGCTGCAGGCGTTCGCGCTGTCGCATCAGCCGAGTCCGTGGATGGGTGACCGGCACACCTTCCAGGTGATGCCGGGGATCGGCCCGGTCGAGGCCGACCGGGCCCGGCGCGCGCTCGCGTTCTCCCATGACGACGAGGTCGACCGGCCGCATCACTACGGCGTCCGGTTCGCCAACGGTGTCACCACGGACATCGCACCGGCGGATCACGCGGCGCTGTTCCGCTTCACCTTCCCTGGTGATCGCGGCTGGCTGCTGTTCGACAACGCCCGCAACCGGGGCGGGTTGCGGCTCGACGCGGCGAACGGCGTGGTCACCGGCCACACCTGGGTGCGCAGCAGGTTGTCGACCGGGGCGCGACGGATGTTCGTGTACGCCGAGTTCGACGTCCCGGCCGAACGCGGCGGGAGGATCCGGCGCCCGGTGTGGCGCACGGTGACCGGTTTCCTGGAGTTCGCCGCGGGCGAGGTGACGATGCGGATCGCGACGTCGCTGATCAGCCTCGCGCAGGCCAAGCGGAACCTCGACCAGGAGATCCCGGCGGGCACGACCTTCGAGCAGGTCCGTGACCAGGCCCGCGCGCTGTGGGCCGAGGTGCTGGACCGGGTCGAGATCGAGGGCGCGACCGAAGACCAGCGCACCACGTTCTACTCGAACCTCTACCGGCTGTTCCTGTATCCGAACTCCGCGCACGAAGTCACGCCGAAGGGTGTCCGTCACGCGAGCCCGGTCGTCCGCCGGCTCTGGCCCAGCACGCGCACCAGGACCGGAGCGAAGGTCGTGGACGGCGAGATGTACGTCAACAACGGTTTCTGGGACACCTACCGCACCACGTGGCCCGCCTATGCGCTGCTCACGCCCGGCCGGTGCGGGCGGATGATCGACGGATTCGTCCAGCAGTACCGCGAAGGCGGCTGGATCTCGCGCTGGTCCTCCCCCGGTTACGCCAACCTCATGACCGGCACCAGTTCCGACGTGGCGTTCGCCGACGCGTACCTCAAGGGCGTACGCGGGTTCGACGTCGAGGCCGCCTACGAAGCGGCGCTGAAGAACGCGACCGTGACGCCGCGTGGACAGAGCGTCGGCCGCAAGGGCCTGCACGAGTCGATCTTCCTCGGCTTCACGCCGACGTCGGTCCATGAAGGGCTGTCGTGGGCGCTGGAGGGCTGTGTCAACGACTTCGGCCTGGCGAATTTCGCCGAGGCACTCGGCCGTGACGATGACGCCGCGTACTTCCGGCAGCGTTCGCAGCAGTACGCGAACCACTTCGACCATCTGATCGGGTTCTTCCAGGGTCGCAACCGCGACGGCAGCCGCCATTTCGCCCCCGAGGGCTACGACCCCGAGGCCTGGGGTGGCGACTTCACCGAGACGAACTCCTGGAACACGGCTTTCTCGGTGCCTCACGACGGCGCGGGGCTCGCCGCGTTGCACGGTGGCACCGAAGCGCTGGAGTCCAAACTGGACACTTTCTTCGCGACGCCGGAGACAGGCCTCAAACCCGGTTCCTACGGTGGGCTGATCCACGAGATGACCGAGGCGCGCGACGTCCGGATGGGACAGTACGGACATTCCAACCAGCCGTCGCACCACATCCCCTGGATCTACCACTACGCGGGCGCGCCTGCGAAGACGCAGCGGATCGTGCGGGAGGTCCTGCGGCGGCTCTACGTCGGGAGCGACCTCGGCCAGGGCTATCCGGGCGACGAGGACAACGGCGAGATGTCCGCTTGGTACGTCTTCGCCGCGCTCGGGTTCTATCCGCTGGCGATGGGCAGCCCCGAGTACGTGATCGGGGCGCCGTTGTTCACGAAGGCGATCGTCCACCTGGAGAACGGAAAGGACCTGGTCATCGAGGCGCCCGGCAACACCGGCGACACCGTGTACGTCCAACGGCTGACGATCGACGGGCGCCCGCACGACAGCACCTCGCTCCCGCATTCCGCGCTGGCCGAAGGCGCCGTGCTGCGGTTCAGGATGGGCGAGCAGCCCTCGGACTGGGGCCGCTCCCCCGCCGAGCCCGCCGACCCGCGACCGCTCACGGACATCACGGTGCCCGACGGCCCCCTGTTCGACGACACCACCAAGACCGAGGTCACCTTCCCCGAACGCGAACCCGTCATCGAGTTCCCCGTCGAGGACGGGACGCGGGAGGTGGTGATGTACACGCTGACCTCGGGCAGCCGCGCGGGTGATCCGCGTTCGTGGGTGCTGGAGGGATCGGACGACGGCGAGCACTGGACGCTGCTGGACCAGCGTGAGGGCGAGAAGTTCCGGTGGCGCCGTCAGACGCGGCCGTTCGCCCTCGCCGGGCCTGCTCGGCACGCCCGATACCGTCTTCGCGTCACCTCGTCCACCGCCCGGCGGGTCACCCTCGCCCAAGGAGAGCTGCTCGCCCGATGATCACCCGCGTCACCCAGGCCATGACCGACCGTCTGGCCGCCTCCGATCCGGGCCTGGTCCGGCTCCGGCTCGGTTTTTCCGCCGTGCTCAGCATCGTCGTCGCGGTGCTGGCGATCCTGCCGTTCCACCAGCCGCTCACGGTCATCCTCGTCGCCGCGATCGCCGCGATGACGTCCGCCTTCACCGTCAACGACGAGACCCCTGGGAAGCAGGCGGTGACGCTGCTGTTGGGGCTGGTACTCGGCGCGGCGTCGCTCACCGCGGCGAGCGTGGGCTCGGCGGTGCCGCCACTGGACAGCGTCGTGTTCGTCCTGCTGATCTTCGTCGCGGTCTACGCCCAGCGGTTCGGCTCGCGCGGCATCGCGCTGGGCTCACTGTCGTTCTTCCTGTTCTTCTTCGCGATGTTCCTGCAAACGCATCTGCAGCAGGTCCCGGCGCTGCTGCTGGCGCTGACCATCGGCATCGCGGCCAACGCGGTGGTCCGGTTCGTCCTGGTGCGCAGGCACACCGACGCGGAGTTCCTGCGGATCCGGCGGGCGTTCCGGGCCCGGCTCGCCGCGGTGGTGCGCGCGGCCGAAGACCACCTCGCGGTGGGCGGCAGCGAGCGCACCCGCAAACGGCTCCGCAGGACGAACGCCCGTATGCACGAGTCCGTGCTGCTCATCGAGGACACCGCGCCGGAGGTGATCGGCGCGGACTCGGTGAACCGGCTCCGCCGCCGGGCGATCGAGGTCGAGCTGGCGGTGCAGTGGCTCACGATCACGGTGCAGCGCACCTGCGCCGAGGACCTCGACGAGGACGTCCGCGACGACCTCATCACCCGGATGCGGCGATTCCGGTCGCTGATCGAGCGCGACCCGCGGGAGCTGCCGCTGATCAGCGAGACCGAAGAGTTCAGCAAGATGCTGGTGGAAGGCAGCCGGATCGACGAACACGCCGCGCCCGGTGACGGCGTCCGCCGCGCGCTCGCCGAACTCGCGCTGGCCGACGTGCGCGCACAGCGGGTGGCCGAGCACGACGTCTCCGACGCCGCCGACGATCCCGAAGACCCCGAGGAGGAGAAGTCCTCGGCGTTCGCCTACGACAACCAGACGCGCAGCGCCATCCAGGCCGTGGTGGGCGGCGGTCTGGCCGTGCTCGGCGGGGAGCTGGTGTCGAGCCAGCGGTGGTACTGGGCGGTGCTGACCGTGTTCGTGGTGTTCATCGGCTCGTCGACGGCGGGGGCGACGTTCGTCAAGGGTGTCCGGCGGCTCGGCGGCACGCTGATCGGCATCGTGGGCGGGCTGGTGCTGACGCTGCTGGTGTCGGGCAGTGTGCCTGCGACCCTGGCGCTGATCCTGGTGTGCGTGTTCGGCATGGTCTACATGGCGCGGGTGTCGCAGGTGATCATGGCGTTCTTCATCACCAGCATGCTCGGGCTGCTGTACAGCCTGCTGGGGACGTTCAGTCTCGAGGTGCTGTGGATCCGGGTCGCGGAGACCGCCGTGGGTGCGGCGGCCGGGGTGCTGGCGGCGGTGGTGATCGTGCCGGTGCGCACGAGGGCGGTGATGCTGGACGACGTCTCGGCGCTGCTGGAGGAACTGGACGAGTTCGTCGAGAAGGCCGCGGGCCTGCTGTCCGGCGCGGAGAACGTGAGCGTCATCGAGAAGTCGCGGGATCTGGACCGGGCGGTGGACAAGGTCCGCACGACGATCGAGCCGCTCACCCATCCGGTGAATCTCAGCAGCCGCCGTGACTACGGCTGGCACGTGCTCACGACGGTGGAGACGATCGCTTTCCGCGCCCGCCATGTCGCCGCGCGGTCCCAGCCGGGGCTGCTGCTCAACGAGGCCGACCGGCTGCTGCTGTACACCGGGCGGATCCGGGAGAACACCGCGGTGCTGCGCAAGGCGATCGGTGACCCCGGCGGTTCGGGGCACGGGACGCTGATCCGGGACGACGGTACGCCGGTGGCGGACCGGATCGACGATCCGCGGGCGCGTTCGGTGCTCACCAGTCTCGGACACCTCGACGAAACGGTGATCGCGCTGGGCCGCGTGTTCGGGGTGGAGGCCACAGATCCGGAGCCTTCCGGCAAGTCGTCCCAGACGTAGTGAAGGCCTCCTTGCCTACTTTGAGGGTAGGCAAGGAGGCCTTCACGGACCGGCCCGCGACGCCTTGGGGTCGCCGAAGTACATGAAGGCCCCCATCCTTGCGCCTAGGTACAGGAAGGGGGCC
>NZ_JBHVKW010000170.1:0-10445 GCF_042797905.1 Amycolatopsis sp. NPDC057786 | reverse complement strand
GGTGGTGGTGTGGGGCTTTGGGTTTCAAACCCATAACCCCCACCCACGACCAGCTCGACCCGCTCCCGACCTGCGGAAGTGATAGCAAAGGTCCCTTGCTCCCACCACCGCCCCGATGGACGCTGCGCCCGTCGCTACTTGTCGGTAGGGTGCCCCCATGGGTGAAGCGAGTCGCGTCACGGGACGGTTCCGCGGAACGTTCGATGTACTGCATTCCCTTACCTACTTCGCCCCCGAAACGGAAGCCGCGCTCACAGGCGTGGGTCTCCGGCCCGGGCGCATGACGTACTTCGCGGGCCGCGCGGCGCCGATGGGCGCGGTGGGACCCGGCGTGGTCACGGCGACCTTCTACAACTTCAACCCCGAACTCGTCGCCCGCCACATCCCGCGCGCGTGGACGCTGGCGACGCCCGAAAAGATCATCGAGGCCCGGTTCGAGGCTGTCGACGCAACGCTGACCCGGCTGCTCGGCAAGGAGACGGTCGGTTCCGAAGAGGTCGCCGAGGCGGCGGAGCTCGCCCGCGAGGCGACCGGCGGCTGCCAGGTCGACGGCCGTCCCCTGTTCGCCGGGCACGCGGGTCTCGACTGGCCGAGCGAGCCGCATCTGGTCCTTTGGCACGCCATCACCCTCCTGCGCGAGCATCGCGGCGACGGCCACATCGCGGCGCTCGTCGCCAACGGGCTCGACGGGCTCGCCGCCCTCGTCACGCACACCGCCACCGGCAAGGGGTTCCTGCCCGACGCGGCCAAGGCGTCCCGCGGCTGGAGCGACGAGCAGTGGGACAACGCGGCCGCCAAGCTTCGCGAGCAGGGCATTCTCGACGGCGAGGGCGGCCTGACCGAGGCCGGGAACGCTCTTCGCGAACGGCTCGAAGTCGCCACGAACGCGGCCTCGACAGGGCCCTGGGAGCACCTCGGCGAGGAAAAGACGAAACGGCTTCACGCGCTGTGCGGGCCTTTGAGCCGCCGGGCCGTCGAAGCGGGCGCTTTTCCCGCGAATGTGTTCTCGACGGGCCGATAATCACGCTATGTAGCGAAAATGGCCATTCCGTTTTCGCTTTGGGTAACGGAAGCGTGACCTTCGCTTGATCGGCGCTCATGATTTTTGTCGAATGCGTGTTCACCCAGCGGACTCGGGAGAAGCCACCGAACGAGTCATGTCACACTGGTCGAGGCCGAAATCGCCGCGGCCGACCCGTACTCACAGTGAGCATGTTGCCTCGCAAGCGAGTGAGGCCGTAAGCACACTGCGAAATACGGGTGGCCGGGGTTAATCCAGACGACCCTTGCAACGATGATGGAGACCGAGGATGGTCGTGGTGCTGTGCCTCGCTCTGTGAACTGTAGACAAAACGACATCTACAGAGCGCGCTTTGACCGCTACGCCTCGTGACGCCATGATGTTCGAAGCACCACCGAGCCAGAACCGCGCGAACCCCCTCTCCGCGCACCGGGAGTAATGCGATGATGACCATGACCACCCTCGACACGCTGGCCCAGGGCGGAGAGCTCGGCACCGGCAACGTCCGCACCTGGCTGATCGACAACATCATCCCCCTGGTGCTGCTGGCCGTCGCGCTCCTCCTGCTGTGGCTGGGCGGTGGCAAAGGGGACAACGCCGGTGTCATGCGCCGACTCGCCGGTGTCGTGATCGCGCTGGCGATCATCGGCCTCGCGGTGAGTGGCGCCGGAGTCAACGTGGGCCAGTGGATCGCCGGCCTCTTCACAGGCTGAGGGCTCGCGTTGCGTATCCGTACCGATGACGAGGTCTACCGGGTCGATGCCGTGTGGCTCGGCCCGCCGAAAGCGACTTTTCCCTGGAGAGCCCGCTACGTCGCGTGGCTCGTCGGTATCCCGGTCTTCCTGCTCGTGCTCACCGTCGAACGGTGGGCGGGCTGGGGCTTCGGGTTCTTCTCGACCGCCTGGGCCTTCGTCGCCACAATTGTGATCACCAGATTGATCACGGCCAAGATCAGCCACGAGCGTCCGCTGGGCGCCGTGGCCGCGATGGCGGCGAAAGAGCTCAACACACCCAGAGAACGGACCACGGGCACAGGCGGCGCGGCCAGCGCCTCCCGTGTCCGGGTACGGGCGAACCGCCCGCTACCGAAGCACCGCAGGAGACGGCAGTACCAGCACCACGGCTACGGCGGCGGCGCCGGAGCTCAGGGAACACCACGAGCGCGTCGGAGCCGCCCCGCGGCTCGGGCCGGGAGGTAGTCGTTGTTCGGTCGCGGCGGAAGCCGAGGAAAACGTGATCGAGATCTGCAGCAAGGGGCCTGGCACCCGCCCCAGCAGGTCCGCTCCGCGCAGCCCAAGAAGGCCGGCAAGGGGAGGCGGTTGCCCGGCGAGGCGGCCATACCCTCGTATACCCCGTCGATCGCGGCGCGAAGCATCGACGGGCACCTGTTACGCACCGGTTATGAGGTGTACGCCTGGTACCGGCTCGCGCCGCAGCGCTGGTCGTTCCGGTCGGACTCGCAGCGCCGCGACCTGATCGCGGCCATCGCCGGGCAGTACGCGGAGCTCCAGGGCCGCTGGCTGCACCTGCGCGTGACCAACCGGCCGTACCCGATCCGCATGTGGGCCGAAGCCCACGTGCACAACGCCGTCGGCCGTCCTCAGGACGTCCAGGGCGCGCTGTCCTTCGACGATTACCTGATCGGCGAACAGCAGCAGCTGATGGGCCGTTCGATGGCCGAAAAAGAGGTCTACCTCGGCGTCCAGGTGCAGACCAGGCGGATGATCGACCGCGCGGTCGAGAGCGCCGCCCCGGTGCTGCGCAAGATCCTGCCGGAGGCCGTCGACGCCGAGCTGGCCGCGCTCGATTCCGAGGTCGAACACCTCGACCAGGTGATCGGCTCCGCCGGTCTCGAAGGCCGTCCCGTGCACGCCGAGGAGATGTCCTGGCTGATGCACCGTTCGTGCTCGCTGGGCCTGCCCGCGCCGCGCAACATGCCCGCGGTGCCCGGTGCCGCCTGGGAGCCCGAGGACCTGGCCAGCTTCACCGACGCGGCTGATTTCCACGCCGAGCCGTACGCGCCGACGGTGACCGTCCGCGGTCGCACGGGGTCGAACGCCGGGGTCTCGCGGCATCTCGCCGTTCTCACCGTCGGCCAGATGCACGGCCTCCAGATCCCCGAGGTCGACGACCCGTGGATCCAGCACGCGGACCGGCTGCCCGCCGCGGTCGAGGTGTCCGCGCGGATCTACGTCCGGCGGCCGGAAGAGGTCGCCGGTGAGCTGCAGCGCCAGATGAACAAGGTGCGCTCGCAGGTCAAGCACTACACCGACGAGCACGAGCTGGAGCCGCCGCAGTCGCTGGCGCGCCAGGCGGGCCGCGTGCTGGAGATCGACGACGAGATGACGTCGGGCTTCACCGCGCTGGCCACCCGTGTGCGGTCGTGGTGGCGGCTCGCGGTGTCCGGGCCGACGGAGCGGGACGCGTTGCGCCTCGCCCAGCAGCTGCTCGACCTCTACAAGCCGAAGATCGCCGTCGAGCATCCCGAAGCCCAGTACGCGCTGGCCCGGGAGTTCATCCCCGGTGAGCCGCTCGCTTCCGCGGCGTACATGCGCCGCGGTTCGGTCGTCTGGGCGGCCTCGTCCGTGCCGACGGCGACCGCCGAGGTGGGCGACCGCCGCGGCATCCTGCTCGGCGAGACCGTGACCGCGACCCGGCGCCCGGTGGCCTGGGACCCGTGGATGGCGCAGGAGATCCGCGACGGTTCGGGTCTGACGGCGATGGTCGCGGGCCTCGGTGGCGGTAAGTCGTTCCTCGGCGGCGGCATCGTCTACAAGACGCTCCGCGCGGGCGCGCACTGGACGATCCTCGACCCGTCGGGTCCGCTGTCGCGCCTGTGCGACCTGCCCGAGCTGCGTCCGTACGCGCGGAACATCAACTTGCTCAACGCGCAGCCCGGCATCCTCAACCCGTACCGCGTGGTCGCCGAGCCGCAGCTTGAGCACTTCATGGACGAGGACGATCCCGAGCGGTCGTGGCGGCGGGAGAAGGCCCTCGCGGGCGCGACCCGACGCCGTCTCGTGCTCGACGTCCTCACCGGCGTCCTGCCGTACGAGGTCTCGCGGATGGCGCAGACCCGGATCGTGCTGCTGCGCGCCGTCCGCGCGGTCGGTGGCCGGTTCGAGGCCGATCCGGGCCAGGTCATCGACGCCCTGCGGCGCGACTCCAGTGAGCACCACGAGCACGCCGTCGTCGTCGCGGACTTCCTCGACGAGATGCGCGAGCGGATGGCGCTGCTCATCCCGGAGAGCGACGCGGACCCGTACGCCGAGACCCGCGACGACCGGATGACCGTGCTGACCATGGCGGGGCTGACCCTGCCCAAGGACGGTGTCCCGCGCGAGTACTGGACGGACGCGGAATCCCTCGGCGTCGAGATGCTGAACCTCGCCGCGTGGCTGACGCAGCGGTCGGTGTACGAGAAGCCGAAGGAACTGCGCAAGGGCGTCTGGATCGACGAGGCGTTCTTCCTGTCCGAGGTCCCGACTGGCCGCGTGCTGATGAACCGCTTCGCGCGTGACTCGCGCAAGTGGAACGTCCGTGTCCTGCTGTCCTCGCAGATCCCCGCGGACTTCCTGAAGATCCAGGGTTTCGTGGCGCTGCTGGACTCGGTGTTCGTCGGCCGCCTGGACGACGACGACGCCCAGGCCGACGCGCTGCGCCTGCTGAAGGTCCCGGTCGGCGTCGGCTACGAACAGGTCGTCGCGGCACTGGGCCGCCGCCCCGGTTCGTCACGCGATCTCCAGCGCGACGTCGAGCCGCGGCAGTTCATCTTCGGTGACGGCGCCGGCGGTGTGGAGCGGATCCGCGTCGACTTCTCCGGCCCGCACCTGGAGCACCTGCGCCGGGTCATGGACACCACGCCGGGTTCGCCCGACGCCAAACCGTCCAGGCCGGGCAACGAACTCGCGGTCCCGGAGGAGAAGCAGTTCGTCGCTTCGCCGCCCGAGGAAGACGACTTCGAGCTGGAAGAGGATCTCGAACTCGCGGCCGAACTCGAGGTCGGTCTCACCGACGAGCAGATGCTGGGCGCGCCGGACCCGCTCGCCGCGGAGACGGGTGAGGTCCAGGGCGCCGTCCAAAATGGACATAACGGTAGCGGGGGTCAAGGCGAGCACGCGCGCGCCGGCAAGGGTGGCACCGGCAGGGATGCCGCATGAACACGGTGCTCACCCTGGCGTTCGTGCTCGCGTTCGCCGCCGGCTGGCACGCGCTGCGCCGACGGCTCAAAGAGGGGCCGCGGCCCGGCAAGACCAGACCCAGCCGCCGCGCGACGATGTTCGTCGTCATGGTGATCCTGGGCCTCCAGGCCGTGGCGACCGCTCCGGCGGCGTCGGCCGCGGCGTGCGGTGAGGCACCGAACCCGGAACGGCCCGGCGCGGGCATGGTCGGCGCGCTCGACCCGCCCGCCACCGCCCGCGGTGAAGGCGGCAGCCCGTACAACGTCTACGGGTACGCCGGACACGTCTGGGACACCTTCGAAACCGACTGTGGCCCGCTCGCGGGCATCACCTCGCCCAACTCGACGATCGACACCTGGGCGGGCAACCAGCTGTTCAACATCGGCAAGAACATCGTCGGTGCCACGAACTCGCTGCACTACACCGTGTTGCAGGGCAGCCTGCTCAGCCCGCTGTACAACGCCGTCAAGGCCGGGGCCGAGAAGGTCTACAACAACATCTACGCGCAGCTGTTCGGCCTGGCCGCGCTGATCATGTCGATCATGTTGTTCCGCAACATCTGGCGCGGCGATCTCGCGGCGGTCAGCAAACGGGCGCTGTACGGGCTCGCCGCGGTCTGGCTGGCCGCGTCCTCCTTGGCGCTGCTGAGATTCCTCGATCCGATCGACAACGCGATCGTGCAGACCACGACCAATATCCAGGCCGGGTTCATCGACGAGGCCAAGACACCGCCGCCGTCCCAGCCGCAGCCGCCCGCGGCGCAGCCGTGTCAGGCGACTCCGGAGGCCGTGGCCGCGCGCCAGCCGTGGGACCGGGTCCCGACCGAGCTGCATTGCCGGGTCGTCTACGACAACTGGCTCCGCGGCGAATTCGGCAGCCCGGACTCGCCGCAGGCGATCCAGTACGGCCCCGCTCTCTTGGACGCGCGTGCCTTCACCTGGGGCCAGATCCAGCAGGGCGGGGACGCCGACGCCGCGCTGGTCGACTCCAAGAAGGCGGCGTTCAAGGACATCTCCACCAAGCTCGGCCCGGCGACCGGGTACTTCACGGGCGAGGACGGCAGCCGCGTCGGCGCCGGTTTCCTTTCACTGGGCCAGGGCATCTTCTACTCGCTGTTCCAGCTGCTGGCCAAGGCCACGGTCCTGCTCGCTCAGGTGCTGATCAGGATCTTCGTCCTGACGGCTCCGTTGATCGGCCTGATCGCGCTGCTCCAGCCCCAGATCATGCAGCGCATCCTGAAGGTCGTCGGCGCGGTCGCCTTCAACCTCATGGTGCTCTCGGTGCTGGCAGGTGTGCACACCCTCCTGCTGGAGGCCATCTTCACCGCGGGGAACTCGCTGTCCCTGCTGACGAAGATGGTGCTGGCCGCCATCATCACCGTGCTCCTGTTCATGATCGGCCGCCCGGTGCGGCGGCTGTGGCAGATGGTCGAGATGTCCGTCGGCATGGTCGGCGGCGCGATGCCTTCACCGCGCGGCGGACTCTTCTCCCGGTTCCGCAAGAAGAACAACGAGCCGACTCCGCAGGACGCGTTCTGGCAGAACGTCCGCGACACCGACGACGTCGTCGACGGCGACCTCCGCGGTCCCGTCGGCGCGACGGTCGGCGGCGGGCGGTTCCGGCCCGAGGCGACGATCTTCGCCAGCTCCCAGCGGCTCGACAACGGTTCCGGCGCGATCCGCCCCGCGGCGGCCTGGTCGGGAGCGCCGTGGCCGGGTGCCGTCGGCGGTGGCGGCGGGATGCCCGCGCTGCCCGCCGGTGGCGGCGGAGGCGTTCCCGTGTTCGGCCAGTACAACCCGTCCGCGGGTAATCCCGGCGATTCCATGTTCACCTCCGGCGGGCGGAGCCCGATCCAGGTACCGAGCCGCCGGGTCGACACCTCGCCGGTCGCCGACCGGCGCTGGAGCGACGAACCCGAACCGGTCGTGGTGCCGTCGCGGATGAACTCCGTGGGCGGCGGCTACACCACTCCCGATCACTCGGGTGCCGTACCGGTGCAAGCAGGCCCGTCCACTCCGCGTCCTCGGCGCGTCGACCCCGAAGTCGTCGCGGGGAAGCCGGTCTTCGTGCTGTACCGGCCGTCGCGCGGGCTCGAGGTCCGCGAGGAAGTCCGCGACACAGACCACGCAGTGGGCCGGTGACCCATGCCGATCAGGACCAACCGCGGGCGTACCGCGGTCTACCGCAGACTGTGGGGCTGGCCGTTGCGCTCGCCCCGCCATCTCGTCGGCACGCTGGTGATCCTCGCGGTCGTGCTCACCGCCTTGGGCATCCTGCTGCCCAAGGCCATCGGAAAACCGGGACCGACGGCCGGCGGGCCGGGTTCCTCGGCGACAGCCACCTCACGCCCCGGCGTCGCGGCGCCGGTGACCGTGACGTCGACGCTGCCGCCGAGGCTCACCACCCAGCCGCCGCCGTCGTCCGCGCCACCTGACCAGGACGGTATCCGGGTCGCCAAGAATTGGGTGACGGCATGGGCGAACCATCCCGACGGTACGACGACCGAGCAGTGGCTGAACGGATTGCGGCCCTACACCACCGACGAGTACCTCGCCGGGGAGCTGACGACGGTGGAACCCGCGAACATCAAGGCGACCAGGGTGACCGGGGAGCCGCAGGTGGTCTCCTCGCTCGCCGGGTCGATGGAGGTCGACGTCCCCACGGACGGGCCCAAGGTCCGGGTCACCGTCGTCAAGACGAACCCGGGATGGCGGGTCACCAAGTTCACCCAAGCGGGCTGACCCGATGAAGATCGGGCTCATCGTCGGCGTGCTGATCGCCGCGGTCTTCGCCGCGGTGGTCACCACGAGCACGGTCACCAAGGTGGTGACCGACCATGTGGAGGCGCAGTCGGGCGGGGTCGTCAAGACCTCGTGCGACGCGTCGATCGGGCCGACCCTGCCGGGACAGACCGATCGCGGTTCTTCGGACATCAACAAGCTGGACGAAGAGCAGAAGGGGATCGTCGCGCTGATCATCTCGATCGGCAAGCAGCGGTCGCTGTCCCCGCGCGCGTGGCAGGTGGCGATCCAGGCCGGGATGACCGAGTCCAAGCTGCGGAACCTGACCTACGGCGACCGCGACTCGCTCGGCATCTTCCAGATGCGGCCGTCGATGGGCTGGGGCACCGTCGCCCAGGTCACCGACCCGCCGTACCAGGTCAACAAGTTCTACGACGTGCTGCTCGCGGTGCCGGACTGGGAGAACATGCGGCCCGGCGACGCCGCGCAGCGCGTCGAGCGCTCCGGCTTCCCCGACCGGTACCACAACTGGGAGCCGATGGCCGCCCTCCTCGTGCAGAACGAGGGTCAGATCGTCGACGTCGTCGGCTGCGGCACGAGCGTCGGCAGCGTCGTGCCGCCGAGCCAGGCGGCCGCGCAGGCCATCAAGTTCGCCCTCGCCGAGCAGGGGAAACCGTACGTCTGGGGCGCCACGGGGCCGAACAGCTACGACTGTTCCGGGCTGATGCTGCGGGCCTACGAGTCGGCCGGGATCATCCTGCCGCGCGTTTCCCGCGACCAGTACAAGGCGGGCGCGATGCTGCCGGTGCGGCAGGCACAGCCGGGTGACCTGCTGTTCCTCGCCACCGTTCCGTCGAACCCGGCGACCATCCACCACGTGATGATGTACCTGGGCGACGGCAAGATCGTCGAAGCGCAGCAGACCGGGGTGCCGGTGCACATCCGCGACTTCTCCTTCGACGAGGCCGAAGTGGTCGCGCAGGCGGTCCGTCCTGGCGTTTAGCATGGTGAGCGCGTGGTATCGCGATCGCGCGACCATCGGATTCACCCGAAGTGGCGGCCTGTCCACCGGCACGCGGCCGCACACTGACAGAGGATGAAGAACGTGGCACGGAAATTCGGAAGGCGAGGCAAGCCCGCGACGGGAGGCGGCCCGGAGGTCGATCCCCGCGATCTTTTCGGTACCGCCCAGCCCGCACGGCAGGCGGCGAGGCCCGCGTCGAGCACGCCGCTGGCCGACCAGCTGAACCAGGGCTGGCCGGGTGTCGACCCCGGCTACGTCGTGTTGCCGCGTTCGCTGGCCGAGGGGATGTCACTGCCCTGGCAGCAGCAGATGGCCGCCCTGCTGGCCCAGTTCCACCAGGAGAACGCCCGGCTCGCCTGGCCGATCTACCGGGTCGTCCCGTCGCGCTACGAAAAGCTCGTCGATCTCGACGAGGAGCAGCTGGCGGAGGCCGGCTACCTGGTCGAGATGGACACCGAAGGCGAGATGGTCTACCGCGAGCGCAGCGGCCGGAAGATCGACGATCCGGCGAACACCACGGTGCTCGTCTCGTGCCTGGACCCCATTCCGAAGCCTGCGCAGCGTCAGGCGCCTCCGCCGCCTTCGCAGGCCGCGCCGCCCGCGACCGGGCAGCCGCCTCGCGCTCCGGCGCCGATGAACATCGGGCCCGCGCCGGTATGGCGGACGGTCACGCCGCCTCCCGGGCCGCCCGCGCCGCCGTTGCCGGGCAATCAGGGTGCTCCGGCTCCTCAAGCACCCGCCCCGCAGGCACCCGCGCCCCAACCGCCCGTGTCCCAGCCGCCTCCCTTGCCCCAGCCCACCCGGACGCAGCCACCGCCGGTGAACCAGACGCCGCCGCCTCCGCCGGTGAGCGCGCCGCCCTCCACCCCGGAAGCCCCGGCCGCCGCCGCGCCCTCGCAGGCCGAGCCGGAGCCGCCGGTCACGGCCCCGCCGTCGTCCGCGATGCCCCCGGCCGCTCCACCCGCGCCGCAGCCGGTGTCGCCGCCGCGAGGTGGTCCCGTCGCGCCCGAACCGGCGACCCCGCCGCGCGGCGTCCCGATGCACCGGGGCTGGTTCGACGAACTCGCCGAGAACGCGCCGGAAAGCTCGAAGGTCGATCAACCCGAGGGCGGCGAGTTCGGCCCCACCGGCGATCCCACGGAGATCCCCTACCGCTATCGCAAGTGATGACAGGACGTCCGGGTGATGTCAGGCTTGACCCATGTCGAGCGACCCGAACCCGGATCAGGGCTGGTACTTCAACACCAAGACGAACCAGGTCGAGCACCTGGAACGAGGCCGGAGCATCGACCTCCTCGGCCCGTACCCGGACGAGGCTTCGGCCAGGCGCGCCTTGGAGATCGCCAAGGAACGCACCAGGCAGGCCGACGCCGAAGACGCCAAGTGGAACGGCGACTGACCCACTCGTGAGGGGTCAGGACGGTTAGAACCGTCCTGACCCCTCACGAGCACCTGTGCCGGCCGCTCGCCCCACCTCC
>NZ_JBHVKW010000169.1:0-10714 GCF_042797905.1 Amycolatopsis sp. NPDC057786 | reverse complement strand
CGTCATATGCGGCGAAGGGCCCCTTCAGCACCCTGGATGGATCAGCAGTACAGGTTGCCGCCCGGGCTCACGCCGAGGATGCCGGTGAACTGCTGGTACTTGTTCACGCGGCTCTGCACCTGGGCGGGGTTGCCGCCGTTGCACTCGATGCTGCCGTTGATGCTGCGGATGGTCTCGCCGAAGCCGCGGCTGTTGACCATCGCGTTGTGCGGGGTCATCGTGCCGGGACCGTTCTGGGTCATCCAGTACCAAATGCCGGTCTTCCAGGCGACCGCCGCGTCGTTCTGCACCAGCCAGGGGTTGGTCAACAGCGGCAGGCCCAGCGCGTCGCCGGCGGCCTTGTAGTTGAAGTTCCAGCTCAGCTGGATCGGGCCGCGGCCGTAGTACGCGGCGTTGCCCGCCGGGCAGCCGTAGGACTGGCTCGTGTCGCAGTAGTGCGGGTAGTTGGCCTCGTTCTGTTCGACGATGTGGACGAGGCCGCCGGTCTCGTGGCTGACGTTCGCCAGGAAAGCCGCCGCTTCCTGCTTCTTCACGGTGTCGCTGCCCGTGCCCGCGAAGGCCGGGTACGCGCTCAGGGCTGTGACCAGGCCGTTGTACGTGTAGAAGGGGTTCCGGCTCGGGAACATCTGGTTGAACTGGGCCTCGCTGACCACGAAGCCGGACGGGTTCGGCGGGTTGGTCGTGCCGCCGCCGCAGGCGCCTTGATCGGCCCAGACCTGCGCGCTACCGGGGGTTTCGTTCTGCGTCCACCACTTCGCGGACCAGTTGTGCCCGTTGTAGGAGGCGGTGTTGCCGCCCCAGTAGACCGAGCTCGCGTTCCATGGCGCCACGCAGTCCGCGGCGGAGGCGGACTGGGCCGGGACGACCACGGCGACCGTGGTGGCGGCGAAGGTGGCGGCGACCGCCGCGAGGATACGTCGAAGAGACATCGGTGGCTCCTTCGTACGAGGGGACCATGCAGGGAGATTGGTCTATACCTTTTAAGGGGTATGGCCAACAGGTATAGACCATTGCGGACAAGAAACCAACCGTGGAAAGCCGGATACTGCCTGTTCGGCCGCGCGTGACAGCCGAATGGCCCAACCTTGTCCGGTTTTGTCGGAAACCGATTCCGTGCACGACAACTCTGAGGAGAGGGGTGCTCGAAACATCCCCCCTGTGAGGGGCTAGTCTCGTGCCCCGAGTTGATCAGAACCCACAGGTCTTGACACGCTCGGTAGTTTTTTGACCAGCAGCCTGGAAATGCTCACTCGTTCGGGTTAGCGTTCCGGTCCGGCAAAGTCACGTCACGGGAGGCACTCCGGTGCGGAACCCAGTTCATCTCCTGATGCGATCGGCCCTGTCCGCGGCCAGGGTCGCGGCGGTCATCGCGATCCCGGTCGCGCTGCTCGTCGCGGGCGCAGTCCCGGCGTCGGCCGCGGACGCGACGTCGCGCTCGGAGATGGCGTTCGGTCTTCTGGGCCCGGTCGGCTTGATCGCCGTCGCGCTCGGCGTCGTCGGGATGGCCTTCGGTGTGTTCCGCCAGCGCCGGAAGGCTCGCGCGGCCGCCGTCGCTCCCGCTCCCGCCCCGGCGCAGCCCGCCACCCCGCACGTCGCCGCGATGGCCGAGGCCGTGCTCGCGGACGACGCCCTCACTCGTCAGCAGCGCCCCTGACCTGCGTCTCCCGGCCCCGGATCGCGATTAGGGGGCTAAACGCAGGTCGGTGCCCTGGGCGGGGCGGATCGCGTTTAGCCCGCTAAACGCAGGTCGGTGCCTGTGGCCGGGCGGATCGCGTTTAGCCCGCTAAACGCAGGTCGGCGGATTTCTTGGGTAGGTACACCTAGTCCGGCCCGGATTGTTTAGCCGCGCGCTGATCGCCACGCTCGGGTCCATGACGGTGACACGGCGTCGCAGCCGGCCCGGTGACCCCTTCCCCCGCGCCCTGGACCGGGCGATCACGGACAGCGGCCTCGGTCTCGACCGGATCCGGCACCGGCTCGCCCTGGAGGGCGTCCGGGTCAGCGTCGCGACCTTGAGCTACTGGCGGACAGGAAGAAGCCGCCCCGAGCGGTGCGACTCCCTGAAGGCGGTCGCGCTGCTGGAGCGGCTCTTCGAACTTCCGCACGGTTCCTTGCTGAACCGCCTGGGCCCGCGTCGCCCCCGGGGACGGTGGGGCGACGCGGGGAGCGGATCAGACGCCGGAGTTGGTGCGGATCCAGCTGCGGAAGTAGGGGACGTCCACGTAGATCGACGGCCCGGTCGCGCAGGTGCTGCTGTTGTTCCCGGCGCGGCTGGTCGCGCCGACCAGCTGCCAGACACCGCTGACCTGCTTGACCTGCGGGCCGCCCGAGTCGCCGTAGCAGGCACCCGAGTTGCCGTTGGGGTTGTTGGTGCAGATCTCGCTGGCGGCCCGGATACCGCTGCACCGGGTGTCGGCGACGATCGAGGTGTTCAGTTCCTGGAGGTTGATCGGGGCGCCACAACCACCGCGGACGGGGCAGGTCTGGCCCCAGCCGATGATCCGCGTCGCGGTGCCAACGGCCCCGGACGAAGCGGCGATCGTGACCGGCGCCTGCGACACCGCCGTCGAGAGACGCAGCAGCGCCAGGTCGGCGGTCGGGTGGGCGATGCGCTGGGCCACGCGGGCGACGGTGCCGCCGCTGGTGCGGTTCGTGGTGCCGACGCGCACCTGGTACGGCGTGCCACAGTGCGCCGCGGTGACCACCCAGGTCGAGCTGATCAGTGAACCACCACACTGGTGGCCGCCGGAGCTCGACTGCTGGGACACCATGAACGAGTAGACCTGGGTCGCGTTGCCGCCGCCGACGATGTTCGGCTGGACGCCTCCGGTGGGCTCGGCCGCCGCCGCGACGCCGGAAAGCGAGAAGACGGCCGCGGCCGCCATGGCCAAGCCCATCAGTAGGGATCGTGCCTTCATCTGGGTTCTCCTTCGGTGTGGCCGGAAGATCCGGTGCCATGAACGCTAGGAATCGGGCACCGTGGCCAGAACCGTCGGAAGTATGTGGCGGTTAACCGTTTAGACCGTTCGGCCGGGGCGAGGCCGGATGACCCGCCCCGGCGTGGCCTGAGAGAATCCGGGCGTGTCCGACGAACAGAAGCGCCCGCGCGTGCTCTCCGGGATCCAGCCGACCGCCGACTCGTTCCACCTCGGCAACTACCTGGGTGCGCTGCGGCAGTGGGTCCGGCTGCAGGACACCCACGACACCTTCTACATGGTCGTCGACCTGCACGCGATCACGGTCGAGCAGGATCCGAAGGTGCTGCGCGATCGCACGCGCCGCTCGGCCGCGCAGCTGCTCGCGCTCGGGGTCGACCCGGCTCGCAGCGCGCTGTTCGTCCAGAGCCACGTGCCCGAGCACGCCCAGCTGGGCTGGGTGCTGGAATGCCAGACCGGGTTCGGCGAAGCGAGCCGGATGACGCAGTTCAAGGACAAGGCCGCGAAGCAGGGCACCGATCGCGCCAGTGTCGGCCTGTTCACGTACCCGGTTCTGCAGGCCGCCGACATTCTGCTGTACCAGGCGAACGAGGTCCCCGTCGGCGAGGACCAACGGCAGCACCTGGAGCTGACGCGCAACCTCGCGCAGCGGTTCAACAACCGCTACGGCAAGACGTTCACCGTGCCGGAGCCGCATATCGTCAAGGACACGGCGAAGATCTACGACCTCCAGGACCCGACCGCGAAGATGAGCAAGTCCTCGTCGACCGGCAACGGCCTCATCGAGCTGCTCGAAGAACCGAAGAAGTCGGCGAAGAAGGTGCGCTCGGCGGTCACGGACACAGGCCGCGAGATCGTCTTCGACGCCGAGAACAAGCCGGGAGTCTCGAACCTCCTGACTATCCTCTCCGCGCTGACCGACCAGCCGGTCGCCGAACTCGAGAACTCGTACGAGGGCAAGGGTTACGGGGACCTGAAGAAGGGCGTCGCGGAGGCGTTCGTCGACTGGGTCACGCCGGTGCAGGAACGCGTCCAGTCCTATCTGGATGACGTCGCCGAGCTCGACAAGGCCTTGGCGCTCGGCGCGGAACGAGCCAGGGAAGTCGCTTCGGTGACGTTGCGGAACGTCTACGAGAACATCGGGTTCCTTCCCCCGGCGGGCTGATTCGCGCTGCGATGTCGTCGCCGGGTGGTTAGCGTTTGACGGTGGCGAATGATGACGGCGCGAAGCCGGAACAGGACAAGCTGTTACCGCGCCTGAGGCGGAAGTACGGCTGGCTCGATCACCTCATCCGGGCGAACGACGCCTTCACCGAGCGCTACGGCAATCACTATGCCGCCGCCATCACCTACTTCAGCGTGCTTTCGGTGATCCCGATCTTGATGGTCGCCTTCGCGATCATCAAGATCGTGCTCGCCGGCGACCAGGTGGTGACGAACCAGCTCGTCGACGGCATCAAGAAGTCGGTCCCGGAAGGGCTGAGCGATCTCGTCGGCAGCATCATCAAGGCCGCGCTGGACTCCGGCGGCGGTATCGGGGTGTTCGGCCTGCTGCTCGCCCTGTACTCGGGCGTCGGCTGGATGTCGAACCTGCGTGACGCGCTGACCGCCCAATGGGGGCAGGAAAAGCAGAAGCTCCCGCTGGTTTCGACCACCATCAAGGATCTGCTGTCCCTCGTCGGGCTCGGCGTCGCGCTGGTGATCTCGTTCGGTCTCACCGCCGCGGGCAGCGGCGTCGGGCGGTTCCTGCTCGAACTGGTCGGCCTCGAGAACCAGGGCTGGGCCGTGTTCCTGTTGAAGGTCGCGACGATCCTGCTCGGCCTGCTCGCGAACACCCTGGTCTTCCTGTGGGTCATCGCGAGGCTGCCGCGTGAGCATGTCGCGCTGCGCAGCGCGGTCAAAGGCGCGATCTTCGCCGCGGTCGGTTTCGTCGTGCTTCAGCAGGCCGCGACCGTTTACCTCGGCAGTGTCACGAAATCACCGGCGTTCACGTTGTTCGGCCCGGTGATCGGCCTGCTCGTGTTCGCGAACCTCGTTTCGCGGTTCCTGCTGTTCGTCACCGCGTGGACGGCGACGGCGAAGGAGAACCTGAAGACGGTCATCGAGCCGCCTGCCCCGGTGCTGATCCACCCCAGGGTGACCGTTCAGCAGGGGCCGGGGCTCGGCGCCGTCGGCGGGGCCTTCGCGACCGGCGCCCTGCTGGGCTGGTTCGGCCGCCGCAAGTCCTGACGTTATTCGCCGGCCATGGCCTTTTTGCGCTGGTGGCCGACGACGAACGAGGCCACGATGATCAGGAAGACGACCAGCGTGATGATCCAGCCCGTCACGCCGAACGGGTCTTCGGCCGCGGCCGCGGCTCCGCTGTTCGACGCGCCGTCGGCGTTCGGCGCGGCGTTGGCCGGGTCCGCGTTCACCGTTTCCGGCGACCGGTATTCGATGCGCCCCACCGATTCCGCCTTCGACTCGCGCAGCGCGATGCCGTAGTCGAGGAGCTTCGCGGCCTGCTCGGTGACCCGGGTCGGACGCTGCTCGGCGCGAAGCATCACGACCCCGACCCGGTGACCGTTCCGGACAGCGCTGCCGGCGTAGGTGTGGCGCGAGTCGTCGGTGAAGCCGGTCTTCCCGCCGGTGAACCCGGGATAACTGCCGAGGAGCTTGTTGTCGTTGTAGATCGTGACGACCGGTTTTCCCGCGGTGGCGGGGACTTCGAAGCTCTTGGTCTTGACCACCTTGGCGAATTCGGCGTTCTTCATCGCGTAGTGAAAGATCAGGCTCATGTCGTAGGCGGAGGTCGACATACCGGGGCCGTCGAGCCCGGACGGTGTCGCGGCCCTGGTGTCCGTGGCGCCGATACGGGTGGCCAGCGCGTTCATCTTCGCGAGTGTCGCGTCCAGGCCGCCGAGCACGGTGGAGAGCGCGTGCGCCGCGTCGTTGCCCGAGTGCATCAGCAGTCCGTGCAGCAGCTGGTCCACTGTGTACTGACCGCCCGCGGCGATGCCCATGCAGGTGCACTCCTGCTCGGCGTCCTCCTTGGTCGCCACGACGATCCTGCCCGGCGGGAGTTCGGTGACCACGACCAGGCCGAGCAGGACCTTGATCAGCGACGCCGGCCGCTGACGGGCGTGCGGATCCTTCGCCGCGATGACGTCACCGGTGTCGAGATCCTGCAGCACCCACGACGCGGAGGTGTTCCCCTCGGGCGGGTTCAGCGCGCGCTTCGGGAGCACGAGCCCGCATTCGGCCATCCGGTCGCCGCCCACCGGAACCGGCGGCACCGGCAGCGGCGCCGGAGCGGCCTCGCCGGGGCGCGGTTTCTCGGAGGTGTCGACGGGCGGGGGAGGCGTCACCTTGTTCGCGCACGGCTGCGCCTGGGCTGGTGGCTTCGGGGCGGCTGTGGCCACCGGCGTCACCGCGAGGGCGAGCACACCGGAAACGAGGACCAGGAGCGACCGGGAGATAGCGCTGTGCACCCGAGCAATGTAGCGTCGCCGGGCTCGCTGCATACTCAGGGGCATGCGCATTTCGCGAGGTACTTCGATGTTCCTGCTGGGTTTCGGCGTGTGGTCGTGGATCATCTGGATCACGTTCGCCAAGAACCTCTGGGACAGTGACCGCGCCTGGGCCGCGGACGGCTCGCCCACCGCCTACTTCATCGTGCACGCGGTGCTGACGGTGGTCTCGTTCGTGCTCGGCACCATCATCGGGCTCATCGGTCTGCGCACGCTGCGTGGTGCCAAGTCGCAGGACGCGGGAAAGGCTGACGCCTGATCAGGTTTGTCGTCCTTTTGACGGTGGTGGCCTGCCTTCGGCTCGCTTAGGTTCACTCCACCGAATCATGGAGGTGGCATGTCCCGGATCAGACGCCTGCTCGTCCCCGCGCTCGTCGCGGCGGCGGCGGGAAGCGTGTTCGCGGCCCCGTCGGCGAGCGCCGCGCCCGCGCCGCAGTGCGACACCGCGAGCGCCCCGTTCAACTACGTGGTGCTCTACGACCCTCGCACCCCGGAGCGCAAGGTCGACAACGAGCTGCGCGCCAAGTGCGGCGAGAAGGTCGCGTACTACCCGGAGATCGGGGTCGCGGTCGCGACCTCGCGCAACGCCGACTTCCAGGCGAAGATCGGTGTCTTCCGCGCCTACTCGGGCGGCCGTGACGTCGCGTTCCCGCCCGCGGTCTCGACCCGCTCGACCCGCTCCGCCGTGGTCGACACCAAGGAGAACGAAGAGACCACCAGCGTCGCCGTCGAGCAGGACCTGTCGGCCCAGCAGTGGGACATGCGGGCGATCCAGGCTCCCGAGGCGAACAAGATCTCCGGTGGCAGCCGCTCGGTGACGGTCGGCGTGCTGGACTCGGGCATCGAGCCCACCCACCCCGCGCTGAAGGCCGCTCTTGACCCGAAGGTGTCGGCAGGCTGCAACAGCGGCGCGCCCGACACCACGCCCGCCGCCTGGGCACCCACGAACTCCGACCACGGCACGCACGTCGCCGGCACGATCGCGGGCAAGGACGCCGCGCGCGGCTTCACCGGTGTCGCGCCCGGCGTCAAGCTGGCGTCGGTGAAGGTCGTGAACGACGACGGCCTGATCCTCCCCGAGGCCGCCGTGTGCGGGTTCATGTGGGCGGCGAAGCACCGCTTCCCGGTCACGAACAACAGCTACTACATCGACCCGGGCATGTTCTACTGCTCGAAGGAGCCGGGCGACGCGGCCGCGTACGAGGCCGTCCGCCGCGCGGTGACCTACTCGACCGGCCGTGGCGTGCTGAACGTCGCCGCCGCGGGCAACAGCGGTTTCGATCCGGACAAGCAGACCACCGACCCGAACCGCCCGCACCCGGTCGACGAGAGCTGCGGCATCCTGCCCAAGGCCATCGACGGCGTCGTCAACGTCTCCGCCATCGGCTACGCGGGCACGAAGTCGTCGTACAGCAACTATGGTGACGACGTTTCGGTCACCGCCCCGGGCGGCGACCGTGCCCAGCTGCCGCCCGAGGGCCAGGGCGTCGGTTGCCCGCTGTCGACCATCTTCAACGGCGGCTACGGCGCCAAGTGCGGCACCTCGATGGCGTCCCCGCACGCCGCCGGTGTCGCCGCGCTGCTGGCGTCCCGCTACCGCCACGCTCCGCCCGCGGCGCTGAGGTGGCTGCTGGAGCACCAGGCCGACGCGGTTCCCTGCGGAACCGCCGCGCCGGTCTGTGAAGGTCCGGAGAAGGACAACTCGTACTACGGCCACGGCCGCGTCAACGCTCTGGACGCGGTGAAGTAGGTTCTCGCGATCGCCGGGGCCGGACCACGCTCGTGGGACGGCCCCGGTTTTCGTTTCCTGGCCCTCCGACGGTGTCCTCGCTACGTTGTGAGCACCTTCGACAGTGGGGAGTTCACGATGTCGTTGTCCGGTCGGTTGGTTCCTGTGGTGGTGGGGCTGGCGATGCTCCCGCTCGTCAGCGCGCCCGCGGCGGTGGCGGCGCCGGTGGCGCCCTGCAGCGACGAGCCGCGGGAGCTGCCCATCGACGAGTTCACCGACTATCGCGAGATGGTGCGGGAACTCGGCAGGCTCGAACGGGTGAGCGACGGACGGGTGAAGGTCAAGGAAGCCGGGCGGTCGAACCGAGGCCGGGTGATCCACCAGGCGACCGTCGGGACCGGACCGGAGGTTTTCGTGGTCTCCAGCGAGATCCACGGAAACGAGAAGACGGGTACAGACGCGCTCCTGCGCATCCTCGACTACCTCGGCACGTCGGAGTCGCGGGACGCCGAGCGGCTGCGGAAGACCATCACCTTCGTCGCGGTGCCGAAACTGAACCCGGACGGCGCCGAACTCGACCGGCGCGGCAACGACCTTTCGTGGGCGGAGGTGCAGCGGAAGTTCCCCCAGCTGAAGGACCGGCCGCCCGCCTGGAACTACCTCAGCGGCGTCCTCCAGGGCGACGACTACCGCAAGCGGCCGGGATTCGACGTCAACCGGGACTTCAATCCGGACCTGGCCTATGTCCCGCGCGCGGAGGACGTCCCCGGTGCGCCGGATCAGCCGGGCTGGTTCATCACCCCCGAAGCGCGGGCGCTGCGTTCGGTGTACCAGGAGCTGACCGCTTCGGGGGGGAAGGTGCCGGACGTCTACGTCGATCTGCACCATCAAGGCGCCTGCGTCCGGCAGGAAGGCAGCAACCGGCTTCTCGACGTCGGAATCGACTACCCGCCGCTGCCCGACAAGCACTTCGAGCCGGGCCAGAAGTACGCGAAGTACCGCGATGTGTACACAAAGGACGAATCGCGGCAGCTGGCGATCAGCGCGTTCAACGGGATGACGTCGCGCGGTTTCGTCGGGGCGCGGTATCCGCATGCCCCGGACCGGGATCTGCCGGGCCAGGCGCGGTGTTCGTTCGCTTTGAACGGGACGGGGACGGTGCTGTTCGAGGTGCGCGGGCAGACGCAGACGCTCGGGCAGCAGCACCGGGAGCACTTCACGCGCGCGGTGATGGCGGGGCTGTACAACATGCTGCGGGACGTGAGCACGGGTGCCGTCGGGTACATCGACCCGGAGGCTTTCGACCGGCTGCCGGGTACCGCCGACTCCGGTGCCGACCAGCACTCGCTGGACGCTCGGATCCTTGAGTAGCGGCTGTCTGCAGCAGTACATGATGGCCCCCTTCCTTGCGCCTAGGTACAGGATGGGGGCCATCATGTACTTCAGGCAGCTGTCGCGAGGTGGATGTCGGGTCGAGGCCTGGCTGCGGCTACGTCGTGCGCGGCAGTGAGATCGGCGAGGACGCCATTGGGGTCGTCTCGTAGCCGGGAGGGCAGAGTTTGCACGACGACCAGGCCCGCCGCCGCATAACGTGTATTGCGCTCTATGGTTCGCGCGTAGTCCGACTTGCGGAAATGAAACTCGAAAGAGTCGATCTCCCAAACGAGACCGACGTCTTCCCACAACGCGTCCGGACGTCCGATGTAGCGCCCTTGCCGGTCGTGGATCGCCACGTTCCAGTGGCTCGGTGGTGTCGGCATACGCTGGCTGAGGATCCTGGCGCAGGATTCCGCCATGGACCGGAGATCTACCCAGTTCGTCAGGAGACGCCTCGGTACAGCCGTACCTCGAAGTGAGCCGTGATCGAGTTCACGAAGCAGAGCCTTCGGATGGCATCCGCCCGTCTGGACCGCTTCGATCAAGATCGCCTCGACCTGCTCGGCGTCCCCCAGCCGTCGCGCCGTGTCCGTCGTGGCCCGGACCAGCGGAGCCAAGGGAACTTCGTTCCGGACGACCGGTGACGGCAAGTGGATCGTTCGTTCCATCGTCACGAAGCCGGTGCTGCGGATCTTCCGATCATGCGGGATCAACAGATGCAGACCCTCGTCCGGTGGCATCGCGGAAGTACGCAGACCGTGCCGCCGACAGGCTTCGATTCCGGTGAGGACCGCGTCCGCCCCGCCGTGCAGGAGCCCCGCGGTCACGAGCTGCTCGCCCGTGGGTTCGTTGTTGTGCAACAGGATGATGCCCGGCAACAAACGTTGCCATGGGCCTCCGGGCAGGCAGCGAGTGTAGATCGTCCGGCTGCTCATCTCGAGGCTTTCCAGATCGGATGCCCGGATGACGCCGTAGCGACTCCGTTCGTGCAGCAGTTCGGGATGCTGAGCCCATCTCCCCCTCTTGGTCATGATGCTCAGCGTGGCCGCGGGGCCGCCTGCCCGCCAGAGTCGATTTGCCGACCTGTGGATAACTGCCCCGTTGTGGATAACTCCCTCACAAGTACATGAAGGCCCCCTTCCTTGCGCTAGGCGCAAGGAAGG
>NZ_JBHVKW010000168.1:0-10733 GCF_042797905.1 Amycolatopsis sp. NPDC057786 | reverse complement strand
AGGAAGGGGTCCTTCATGTACTGGGGAAGGCACCAACCGCGGCCGGAACCACGGAGGTACCTAAGACACCCTTGGCCCTAACTGTCCTTACCACTCACGAGGCTTGGTCAGAATTCGACGTACATCTTGATGTCGCCGAAATCGCTGTCGAGATTGTCCAGGTGGGCGATCGCGTCCTCTTTCCAGACCTCGAGCTGGTTCGTCTCGCCGTAGGTGAGCTGCTCGCCGTCGGCCACCTTGTTGGCGTAGTTCGTGATCGTGACGGTCTGGCCCCGGCAGAACTCCACGCGCTCCAGGAACCGGTCGGCCATGTCGGGATCGAAGACGCGGCCCATCCGGACGTAACCGTTGTTGATGTGCTCCTCGCAGTAGAAGTGCGCCGCGGCCGAGGCGATCCACTCGGTCAGCGACGCGTCGCGAGGCGGCCACTTCTCCCGTACGTGCGACTTGATCTCCCTGGCGAGGCGGATGACGCGGCGTCGTTCGAGGTCGGTCAGCCCGTCCTCCTTGCGGAAGTCGAGGATCATGTCGTCGACGATCTTGGCGAGCCTGAGCATGCGCGGCTTGTCGAGTTCGGCCGGTTTCTCCGGCGGCAGCCCGGCCATGACCCGCTCGTGCACGAGGACGTACTGCGTGTACGCGTACAGGAAGGTCAAGGCGTTCAGCTGCCATTGGTGTCGTTCGGCGATCTCCACGGTTCCGACCCTAACCGCGGACCTACTTCCGGACCTGTGTGAGCGCCGGGGATTCACCCTATGCTCTGCTCTTCGTCCACGGCTGGGAGGCAGGAACCGTGCAGAGGATCGCGAAGGTCTTTGTGGCAGTGCTGGGGGCAGGGCTGATGCTCGCGGCAGGCACCGGAACGGCGTCGGCGGAGGGGGCGCCGCCGAAGGTCACGAAGGGGCCGTGCCAGTACACGCAGACGCCGGAGGAGCCGGCCGCGCGTCCGGTCCCGCTGCCGCCGGACCCCCGGCGCACGCCGGACCGGGGCAAGGTCCCGGTGCAGCTGAAGACCAACCAGGGCGAGATCGACCTGACCCTCGATCGGGCGAAGGCGCCGTGCACGGTGCAGAGCTTCCTGCACCTGGCGAAGCACCGCTTCTACGACCGCACGACGTGTCACCGGCTGACCGCGTATCCGACCTTGAAGGTGCTGCAGTGCGGTGACCCGAGCGGTACCGGCGAGGGCGGCCCCGGCTACAAGTACAAGGACGAGCTGCCTGTGGGCCTGCCGCCCGCGCCGACCGACCCGACCGGCGAGCGCAAGGTGTACGCGCGTGGCGTCCTCGCGATGGCCAACGCGGGCCCGGCGACGAACGGAAGCCAGTTCTTCGTCGTGTACGGCGACTCCGCGCTACGCCCGAACTACACGATCTTCGGCACCGTCGGCCACGAAGGCCTCGAAACCCTCGACGACGTCGCCGCCGGAGGCATCAAGCCGACCCCTGAGAACCCCGCCCCGGTCGACGGCGCCCCCGCCCTGAAGACCGACATCCTCCGGGCGCGCCCCTGGTTCTGCTAGGTGACCTCGAAGATGGCCTCGCGCAGGGCCTGGGTGGCGCCGCCGAAAGCGTGCTTAGCGGCGGCGCCGTACCCGATGATGAGCCCTTCGCGTTGCGGCTCGCCGAGCCAGTACTCGCTGAGGCCTTCGAGCCCGATGGCGCGACGGCGGCAGGCGGCCAGCACCTCCATCTCCCGCGGAACTTCGCCGGGGAACTGGAGCACCAAGTGCAGCCCGGCGGAGATCCCCTGCGGTAGCACGGAATCCGGCAGGGCCGCGAGCAGTTTGTCGCGCCGGGAACGGTATTCGACGCGGCAGCGGCGGATGTGCCGGTCGTAGGCGCCCGATTCGATCAGTTCGGCCATCGCCAGCTGGTCCAGCAGCGCGGGCCGCGCCCCGCTCTCGGCCAGCGCCGTGCGCACCGGTTCGACCAGGAACCGCGGCAGCACCATCCAGCCCAGGCGCAGCGACGGTGCGAGCGTTTTGCTCGTCGTGCCCACGTACACGACCCGTTCGGGCGCCAGCGCCTGCAACGCCCCGACCTGCTGATGGTCGAACCGGAACTCGCCGTCGTAGTCGTCCTCGATGACGACGGCGCCGGTTTCCTCGGCCCAGCGGGTGAGTTCCGCCCGTCGCCGCGGCGCGAGCGTGACGCCGAGCGGGTACTGGTGCGCCGGGGTGACTACGACCGCCGGACTGTCCAAAGCGGACACCGTGATCCCGTGGTCGTCCACGGGGACGCCGACCACGCGGGGGCCGTTGGCGGCGGCGATGTTCCGGTAGATGTGCAGCGACGGGTTCTCGAACGCGATCTCGTCCGCGCCGCGCGCGTGCAGGACCCGCGCCAGTACCGCGATCGCGTGCGAGAACCCGGAACACACCAGGATGCGGGCCGGGTCGGCGATCACGCCGCGGCTGCGGGCCAGATACGCGGCGAGCGTCTCGCGCAGTTCCGGCGCGCCGGACTCGGCCGTGTAGTCGAACGCCGACATCGGCGCCTGGTGCAGTGCCCGCCGGGTCGCCGCGAGCCAGGCGGATCGCGGGAACGCGGACAGGTTCGGCCTGCCGGGGCGCAGGTCCCAGCGTGGTGCCGGGTCACGGGGGACGGGCCGTGGCGGTGACGCGGGCAGCGCGCCCGCCGTCGCGACGCGGGTCGGCGCGCCCTGCGTGGTCCGCAGGTATCCCTCGGCGGCGAGGTCGGAGTACACCCTGGTGACCGTTCCCCTGGCCACGCCGAGGTCCTGCGCCAGCGCCCTGGTCGAGGGCACCGCGGCGCCCGCCTGCCAGCGTCCGTCCCGGATGGCCGCGCGGATGGCCGCGGCGAGCCCGCTCCGGCCGCTTTCGGGACGCCAGTCCAAGTGGACGTCCATTCCCGAACTGGACCACGAATCTGCCATGAGACTGGACCATACTCGTGGGCCAGTCGCCGCTAGATTCGACGGCATGACCGAGCGAATCCATGTGGGCAAGCGAGTGCCCGAGATCTACCAGGCCATGGCGAAACTGCAGGCCGAAGTCGAGAAGGCCGCCGCCAACGCCGGGGTCGACCAGAAGATCCTCGAACTGGTGAAGATGCGGTCGTCGCAGATCAACCACTGCGCGTTCTGCCTCGACATGCACTCCCACGACGCGCTGCAGATGGGCGAGTCGCCGCGGCGGCTGTTCGTGCTGCAGGGCTGGCGCGAGACCGAACTGTTCACCGAGCAGGAGCGCGCCGCGCTCGCGCTCACCGAGGCGATCACGAACGTGGCGACCCTGCACGACGTCCCGGACGACGTCTACGAAGAGGCCACCCGCGTCTTCACCGAGGAGCAGTACCGGGCCGTCGTCTGGGAGGCCATCGCGATCAACAGCTGGAACCGGATGTGCGTGACCAGCCACGCGCCGCTGCCCGAGCGCGCCGAATGACGGCGGCCCGGCTGCGGGAGCTCCACGTCTCGGGTGACCCGCTGCTCCTGCCGAACGCGTGGGACGCCGACAGCGCGCGTCTCGTGGAAGCCGCGGGGTTCCCCGTCGTCGCGACGAGTTCCTTCGCCGTGGCCAAGGCCCTCGGTTACGAGGACGGGGAGGACGCGCCCGCCGCCGAGATGTTCGCGGCGGCGGCGCGGATCGCGCGGGCGGTCTCGGTCCCGGTGACCGTCGACGCGGAAGGCGGGTACGGGCTCGCAGCGGGAGAACTCGCGGCGAGGCTGGCCGAGGCGGGTGCCGTCGGCTGCAACTACGAGGACACCGATCACGCTTCAGGTGGAGTACGCCCGCTCGAGGCGCAGGCGGAACGGGTCGCGGAGTTGCGTGAGGCCGCCGGGGACGCACTGGTGATCAACGCCCGCGTCGACGTCTTCCTCGGCGCGTCCGACGAACGAGCGGTACTGGACGACGCGATCTTGCGGGCCAAGGCGTACTTCGAGGCCGGGGCGGACTGCGTCTATCCGATCCTGGTGAAGTCGCCGGAGGTGCTCGGCGAGTTCGTGAAGGCGGTGGCGCCGGGATCGGTCAACGCCGCTCCGATGCCGGGAGGCCCCGATCTCTCCGCGCTCACCGCACTGGGGGTGGCGCGGATCTCGCTGGGCACCGGGCTGTGGCAGTCGGTTCGCGCCGATCTGCGCGCGAAGCTGGCGGAACTGACCGCGGGGAAGCTGCCTTACTGAAGGGGAACCGGGGCGGTGCGGCCGGGGGCGTTGGTGCCGGCCGCACCGTCCCGGCGACTAGTGGGCGATCGCCTTTTCGGCGCCCGCGCCGGTAAGGGACCGGACCTCCATCTCGGCGTACTTCTTCTGGTTGTGCTCCTTGGACAGCACGGTCCCGAGCCAGCCGAGGAAGAACGCCACGGGGATCGAGACGATGCCCGGGTTGTCCAGCGGGAACCAGTGGAAGTCGACGCCCTGGATCATCGAGGCGCTCTTCCCCGTCTTCGGGTCCACTGGCTTACCCGAGACCGCCGGCGAGAAGACGATCAGCACGATGCAGACCGCGAGACCGCCGTAGATACTCCACAGCGCGCCCTGGGTGTTGAACCGCTTCCAGAACAGCGAGTAGAGGATGGTCGGCAGGTTCGCCGACGCCGCCACCGCGAAGGCCAGCGCCACCAGGAACGCGATGTTCTGCCCGTTGGCGAGGATGCCGCCGAGGATCGCGACCGCGCCGATCACCAGCGCGGTGATCCGGGCGACCTTCACCTCCGAATCCGGGGACGCCTTGCCCTTCTTGATCACGCTGGCGTAGACGTCGTGCGCGAACGACGCCGACGCCGTGATCGTCAGGCCCGCGACCACCGCGAGGATCGTCGCGAAGGCGATCGCCGCGATCAGGCCCAGCAGGACCGGCCCGCCGAGTTCCAGTGCCAGCAGCGGTGCCGCCGAGTTCACGCCACCCGGCGCGGCCTTGATCGCGTCCGCGCCGACGAGCGCGCCGGCGCCGTAGCCGAGCACCAGCGTGAACAGGTAGAAGACACCGATCAGCGCGATCGCCCAGACCACCGAACGACGGGCTTCCTTCGCGGTCGGCACGGTGTAGAAGCGCATCAGGACGTGCGGCAGGCCCGCGGTACCGAGGACCAGCGCGATGCCCAGCGACAGGAAGTCGAGTTTCGTCGTACCGGTCTTGCCGTACTGGTTACCCGGCCCGAGCAGCGCTTCACCGGCACTGCCCGCCCTGTCGACCGCGCCCTGCAGCAGCGCGGAAAGGTTGAAGCCGTACATGCCGAGCACCCACAGCGTCATCGCCAGCGCGCCGGCGATGAGCAGCGCCGCCTTGATGATCTGGACCCAGGTGGTGCCCTTCATCCCGCCGATGAGCACGTAGGCGATCATGATGACGCCGACGATCACGATGATCGCGGCCTGCCCGGCCTTGCTCTCGATCCCGAGCAGCAGCGCGACGAGGCCACCGGCACCCGCCATCTGCGCGAGCAGGTAGAAGAACGAGACGGCCAGCGTGGACGTCGCCGCGGCGGCCCGCACCGGGCGCTGCTTCATCCGGAACGCCAGCACGTCGCCCATGGTGAACTTGCCGGTGTTGCGCAGCAGTTCCGCGACCAGCAGCAACGCGACCAGCCACGCCACCAGGAAGCCGATGGAGTAGAGGAAACCGTCGTAGCCGTAGACGGCGATCGCGCCCGCGATCCCGAGGAACGACGCGGCGGACAGGTAGTCACCCGCGATGGCGACGCCGTTCTGCGGGCCGGTGAACGCGCGGCCGGCGGCGTAGTAGTCCGACGCCGTCTTCGTGTTGCGGCTAGCGCGGAACACGACGAACAGCGTGACCACCACGAACAGGCCGAAGATGGTGATGTTGAGTACGGGGCTGCTGCCCTCGACTCCGGCGGCGAGGGTCATTTGGTCTCACTCTCGATGTCCGTGCGGATCTTCTCCGCGATGGGGTCGAGTTTCTTGTTCGCGTAGCGGACGTAGAGCCCGGTGATCACGAAGGTCGAAACGAACTGCAGCAGACCGAAGACGAGGCCGACGTTGATGTTCCCCACCAGCTTCGTGCTCATGAAGCCGTGCGCGTAGTCGGCGAGCAGCACGTAGAGCAGGTACCACAAGAGGAACAACACCGAGACGGGGAACACGAACCGGCGCAACCGAGCCCGCAGCTCCTTGAACTCCGCGCTGTCATGGGCTTTGTCCCAGTCCGTTTCCGGCGGACTGGGAGCGTTCGTTTCGGTACTCATCGTGCTCTCCTCGCACCGCGAATGTGTTCCGCGACACGTTAAGGAGAGGTCAAGGAGACCGGAACCTTCAGCGGTTCAAACGTCTGCCGAGACGACGAACGGTCGACGAACGGTGGTCGGACCACGACGAAGGGGTTTCGGCTGTGCGATCGTCCAAGTGCAGCCGCAGCATGGCGGCCGTCGACCAGGCGGGCGGCCTGCCCCGCAAGGAAACCACGATCATTACTCCGAATGCCAGCGGAACCGACCAAGGCGCGGGCTGCGACACGAGGATCGCGGGCAGCCCGCTCAAACTCGGGACGAACAAGGCCACGAGGATCGAGCCCGAGGACGCGACGAGCCCGGCGAGGACGCCGCTGATCGCGCCCGCGGCGGTCAGCCGGTTCCACCAGATGCCGAGTACCAGCAACGGGCAGAACGTGGACGCGGCCACGGTGAAGCCCCAGGTGACGAGGACGCCCGCGTCCAGTCTCGCCGACGGCAGCGCCAGCAGGACCATCACCGCCGCCGCCCCGAGCACCGACCAGCGCAGTCTCCGGAGGCCGCCGGGAGCCAGGTCGTGCGCGATCGCGCCGGAGATCACCAGCAGCAGCCCGAGCGAAGTCGCCAGGAACGCGGCGAACGCGCCGGCCGTCAGCAGTCCGGTGAACAGCGAGCCCGCCCAGCCGTCGTCGACCTGCGCCGGCAGCGCGACGACGACCGTGTCCGTCGCGCCCGAGACGTACAGTTCGGGCACCAGCACGCGGCCGAAGACGCCGTAAACCCCTGGGAACAGGTAGAAGACGCCGAGCAGGGCGACGGTGATCGCCGCGGTCCGGCGGGCGGCGCGGCCGTCCGGGCTGGTGTGGAAGCGCATCAGGACATGCGGCAGGCCCATGGTGCCGAGCATGGTGGCGATCAGGATCGCCCACGTGCCGAGCAGTGGATAGCCGTGATCGCCGAGGTCGAGCAGCGGCCGTTGCCAGTCCGGCCCGCCCAGCGGGGCACCGCCCCGGACGGCGGGAACCGGGGTGCCCTCGGCGAATACCAGCGTTTCCCCGCTCCTGGCCACCAGTTCTCCCGGTGGCACCACGTGCCTTTCCGGGGTGAGCAGGGTGGTCGGCTCGCGCAGGGTCAGCGTCACGTCGATCTCGAAGGACAGCTGGGTGTCGCGGGCGAAGTGGGTGAATTCCACCGGATGCACCGAAGCCGACCGTTCCTCCGGGGAGACCTGAGAGACCAGCCAGATCGCGGGGATGATGAACAGCAGCAGTTTCAGCACGAACTGGAAGGCCTGGACGTAGGTCGCCGCGCGCATCCCGCCGAGTGCCAGTGTCGCGCTGACGGCGGTGCCCGCGATGACGACGCCAACCCAGTACGGCGTGCCGCCGACGGCGGTCAGCACGAGCCCCGCGGTGCGGAACTGCGGGACCAGGTAAAGGGTTCCGATCACGAGGACGACGACGGCGGCCAGACGGCGCAGGGCGGGGGAGGCGAGCCGCGCCTCGGCGAAGTCCGGGACGGTGAGCGCGCCGGAGCGCCGCATCGGCGCCGCGACGAGCACGAGCATCGCGATGTACCCGGCGGTGAAGCCGACCGGGTACCAGAGCGCGCCGATGCCGTCCTTCACCACCAGCCCCGCGACACCGAGGAACGAGGCCGCGGACAGGTATTCGCCGGAGACCGCGGCGGAGTTGACCAGCGGCGAGATCCGCCGCGAGGCGACGAGGAAATCCGACGTCGTGCGCATGGCCGCGACCCCGCGCAACCCGATCAGCAGGGTGACCAGCACGACGGGGGCCACCGCGAACGCGGTGACCACTACTCGTCCTCGATCTTTTCCGCCCGGCGCAACTGCCACCACGACAGCAACGCCATGGCCGGGTACGGGAGGATCGCGATCATCAGCCAGGACAGCGGGATCCCCAGCAGCCGCGCCGAATCCAACCCGGGGAACACCCCGAACACCAGCGGGAGCCCGAACACCAGGCCGAACATCCCGGCCAGCGCGGGAATCCCGCGGCGGCGCTGGGCCCGGTAGAGCGCGTCCGCGCGTTCCGCGTCGCCCGCGGCGAGACGGGGAACCCGCCACCGTCCGCGTGAACGGCGCCGCGAATGCGCGAGCCGGGTCTGCGGGCTGGTGACGGCCACCCGTTTGACGCGGCTCACGGACGGCTTCCCCGGCCCAGTTCGCCACGTTGCGCGGCGGCGAGCAGCCGGTCGCGCAGGTCGCGCGCGTGACGGCGGCTCACCGGCACGTCACCCGCTTCGGTATGCGCCAGCAGCCCGCCGGTGGTGTCGCTGCGCAGTTCGAGCACGGCGTCCACGGAAAGCAGGAAACCCCGGTGCACACGGGTGAATCCTGTTCCCTCCCAATACTCTTCGAGCCGGGAGATGGGCATCCGCGTGACGTGGACGCCGGATTTCGTGTGCAGCCGGACGTAGTCGCCGTGCGCCTCGACGAACTGGACGTCGTCGCGGCGGACGTACCGGGTGCGCCCGCCGGATTCCACCGGCAGCGCGGACATCGCGTCCGGCGCTGGCTTCGGCTCGTCGGGCTGGTTGCCCGCCATCCGGACCACTTTGGACAGTGCGGCGGACAGCCGTTCCGCGCGGACCGGCTTGAGCAGGTAGTCGACCGCGCCGATCCCGTACGCGGCGACGGCGTGCCCGTCGTGCGCGGTGACGAACACGATCACCGGCGGCTCGCTGAGCCGCGCGAGCAGCGAGGCGAGTTCGAGACCGTCGAGCCCCGGCATGGAGATGTCGAGGAAGACGGCGTCGAAATGACTGCCCTGCAACAGCTTGAGCGCGTTGACGGCGTCGCCGGCGGCGACCACCTCGGCGACCTCCGGCGCCTCGCGCAGCAGGCTGCACAGCTCGTCGAGGGCGGGCGGGACGTCGTCGACCGCCAGCACCCGCAGCCCGTTCGTCACGGCAGCACCCCCGGCTGGAATCGGGGCACGCGCACCACGACCCTGGTGCCCGCGCCGGTCTCGGTCTCGACCGTGAGGCCGTACCACGGCCCGTAGACGCTGCGCAGCCTTCTGTCCACATTGGCCAGTCCGACGCCGCCGTCGTCGCCGCGCCCGGCCAGGATCGCCGCCGCGCGTGCGGGGTCCATGCCGACACCGTCGTCCTCGACGCTGATCACGCAGTCGTTCCCTTCCGCCATTCCCTGAACCTGGATGAACCCCGCCTCGGCGCGTGGCTCGATCCCGTGCCGGATCGCGTTCTCCACCAAAGGTTCCAGCACGAGGTACGGCACCGCGACGGCCAGCACCTCCGGCGCGACGCGCACCTGCACCCGCAGCCGCTCGCCGAGCACCGCGCGCTGCAACGCCAGATACGTCTCGATGGCGCGGAACTCCTCGGCGACCATGGTGTACTCGCCGTGCCGGGCGAGGCTGTAGCGGGTGTACTCGGCGAAGTCGAGCATCAGATCGCGGGCGCGATCCGGGTCGGAGCGGACCAGTGAGGAGATCACGGTGAGCGCGTTGTAGACGAAATGCGGCGAGATCTCGGCCCGCAGCGCGCGCAGTTCGGCCTCCGCGGCCTGCTCGGCGGAGGCCTCCAGCCTGCCGCGTTCGAGCGCGTGGACGACGAGTTCGGCGGCCTGGCGGGCGAGGGCGTTCTTGCCGTCGGCGACCAGGAGCACCCCGGCCAGTTCGTCGTGGACGTGGAGCGGCAGCGCCAGCAGCCCCGGTGCGGACACCGGCGTCTCGGAGTGGAGGACCTCGTCGAGCGCGGAGACCACCACGTCGTCCGCCGCCGGGCGGCCGGACCAGATCAGCGAGCCGGAGAGGTCCGTCAACCCGAGGCCAGGGACGCCGAACAGGCGCCGGAGGCCGTGCGCCGCCTGGCGGGCGCGGGGTCCGGCCAGGCCGTCCATGAGATCGTCGGAGACACGCTGGGCGGCGGCGAGCACCGGCACCGGGTCAGCGCTCGCGGCGGGACGCCAGGGCAGACGGGTGGTCATCCGGCCTCCTCCGCGACGTCGGGGCCTAGATCCTAACGTCGCTGCGTGGTTTCGGCGGTTACGCTCCGGGCATGGTCACTGGGGATGCCGTGGTGCTCCGGCTGGACGTCGTGATGCGCCGGTTCGCGTGGGCGGGGTTCGTGATGTTCGGCGGGGGCGGCCTGGTGGCCGTCGTGCTGACGTTGTTCTCCGCCTCGGTCTCCGGGGTGGTGTTCAGCCTGCTCAGCGTGGCTTTCGCGGGGCTGATCCTGCTCGCTCTGCGGAAGTCGGCCGGCTCGTTGGTGCTTTCCGCCATCGGGTTGGCCGTGCCGGGCGTGTTCGAGGTCCGATGGACCGAGGTGCGGCGGCTGCGCGTGTATCGGGAGAAACGGCGGGTGGGGCGGTGGATGCACTGGTGGCACTACCGGCTGTCGTGGACCGGGTCCGGGCCTGACGACCTGCTGGAGGACGGCGAGTACGTGTACGCCCTGGGTCACCTGGGCGGGGGTGCTGCGCTGTATGGGGCTCTCACGCGGTTCGCGCCTGGTGGGGTGGTCGAGTTCGCGGAGTGAGCGGTGTCCGGATGTCATGAAAGGGCCGTTCAGGACAAAAACGTCCTGAAC
>NZ_JBHVKW010000167.1:0-11142 GCF_042797905.1 Amycolatopsis sp. NPDC057786 | reverse complement strand
AGGGACCTTTGCTACCGCCTTGACGCGGTAGCAAAGGTCCCTTGCTCCCTTGCGCGTCCGTCTGGTCTCGGGCGGAAGGGCGACTACGGTGGAAGCCGATGGTTGAGCGCGCCAGGCCGACCGCTTCCGTGGCGAGATACGGCTTCACCGACCCCCGCGCCGACGGGCAGCTGCGTGCTGCCGGTTGGTGGACCGAATCCGGCCCCGACGGCTCCGCCGCCGACGTGATGTCGGCACTTTCCCGTGCTGCGGATCCCGATCTCGCGCTGAGCGGACTGGACCGGATCAGGGAAGCCGACCCTGGTGCTTGGCATGAGCTCGACCAGGCGCTCCGCACCAACCGCACCTTCCGCGGCCGGCTGCTCGGCGTTCTGGGCACTTCGGGCGCGCTCGCGGACTTCCTGGTCGCGAACACCGACTGCTGGAAGACCCTCCAGGGCGAGAAGAGCATCGCCCCGGATCAGTATGTGAGCAGTCTTCTCGGCCACTTGCGACCGGACGGCGAGCTGCTCACAGGCCTCGAGTCAGAGCAGGCTCTTCGCATCGGCTACCGCGAACTGCTGCTCGGAATAGCCGCGGCCGACCTCGGACATCTTGTCGAACCCGGTCTCCGCCAACCACCCTATGCCGAGATCGGGGCTCAGCTCACGATGCTGGCCGAGGCCGCGCTGACCGTCGGGCTGATGGTCGCGGAGGCCGAGGTGGGCGCCGCCGCCGAAGGCCATCTGTCCGTGATCGCGATGGGCAAATGCGGTGGTCGAGAGCTGAACTATGTAAGCGACGTGGATGTCATCTTCGTCGGAGATGGAGATCTTTCGGTCTCCACGCGGCTGGCCAGCACGATGATGCGTGTGGTCGGCAAGGCATGTTTCGAGGTCGATGCGGCGTTGCGCCCGGAGGGTAAAGCGGGCGCCTTGGTCAGAACCCTCGACGGTCATGCCGCCTACTATCAGAAGTGGGCCAAGACCTGGGAGTTTCAGGCCCTGCTCAAAGCGCGGCCGGTCGCAGGCGATGCCGAACTCGGGCGTCAGTACGCGGAGATGGTCGCACCGAAGGTGTGGGCAGCGGCCGATCGGGAGAATTTCGTTCCCGAGGTGCAGAAGATGCGGCGCCGCGTCGAAGGGCATGTGCCGTCCGCACACGCGGAACGGGAGCTCAAGCTGGGGCGCGGTGGCCTTCGCGACGTCGAGTTCGCCGTGCAGTTGCTGCAACTGGTCCACGGCCGGATCGACGCTGAGCTGCGTTCCCCGTCCACGATGGACGCCCTCGCCGCCCTGGGGGACGGCGGGTACGTCGGCCGGAAGGACGCCGCGGAGCTCGCTTCGTCCTACGAGTTCCTCCGGACCATCGAGCACCGGCTCCAGCTTCGCCGACTACGGCGTACGCATTTGTTCCCTGCCACTTCGGACGTCAGTGAGCTGCGAACGATCGCGAGAGCGAGTGGTGTGCGGCCGGCCCGAGGCAGAGGTGAGGGGGATGTGTTGGTGGCGGAGTTCCGCCGCCACCTGCAGAGCATCCGGCGTCTTCACGAGAAACTCTTCTACCGGCCCCTGCTCCAATCGGTCGCGAACGTGCCGACCGAAGCATTACGGCTGACCACAAAGCAGGCGGAAAGCCGCCTCGCCGCACTCGGTTATGCCGCGCCGGACGGGGCCCTGCAGCACATCAAGGCACTGACCGCGGGAATGTCCCGCAGGGCGGCCATTCAGCAAGCGCTGCTGCCGGTCTTGTTGGACCTGCTCGCCGACACTCCGGACCCGGACCGTGGACTCTTGTCCTATCGGAAGGTCTCGGAAGCACTCGAAGAAACGCCTTGGTATCTCAGGGTTCTTCGGGACGAAGGTGCGGTAGTCGAGCGGCTCGCATTCCTGCTCGGCACGTCACGTCTGGTGCCCGACCTGCTGGCCCGAGCGCCGGAAGTACTGCAGTTGCTCGGTGATCCCGCGCGGCTGGCCGGCCGTACTCCAGCGGAGGTGGCCACTTCACTGCGAGCCGCCGTGCGGCGTCAGCCGGGCTTGAATGCCGCGGTCGCGGCCGCGAGATCGTTGCGCCGGCATGAGATGCTCCGGATCGCGTCGGCGGATTTGTTGGGGTTGCTCGATGTCCCAGCCGTCTGCGAGGCGCTGTCCAGTGTGTGGGTCGCCGTGCTTCAAGGAGCCCTGGCGGCTGCTTTTCGCCAGCGCCAGGCCGAGCTTGGCCAGACCCCAGCGAAGATCGCCGTCATCGGAATGGGGCGGTTGGGCGGGGCCGAACTCGGCTACGGATCCGACGCGGACGTTCTCTTCGTGTGCGAGCCCGCCGAGGGCGTGTCGGACTCCGAAGCAGCGAAGTTCGCTTCCTCCGTCGCCGAGACGGTCCGCAAGATCCTCGGTGCTCCCAGCGCCGACCCGGCACTGATCGTTGACGCCGATCTCCGTCCGGAGGGGCGGAGCGGCCCGTTGGTGCGAACCCTCGAGTCCTACCGCAGCTACTACGGGCGATGGGCGGAGGTCTGGGAATCGCAAGCGCTGCTCCGGGCTCGGTTCATCGCCGGTGACGACGACCTCGGTGCGCGGTTCATCGAGATGATCGACCCCATTCGCTACCCGCCGTCGGGTCTCGACGCGGTCCGCGTGCGGGAGATCAGGCGGATCAAGGCGCGCGTGGAAACGGAACGGATGCCCAAGGGTGCCGACCCGACCCGGCACACGAAACTCGGCCGTGGAGGGCTCGCCGACGTGGAGTGGACGGTGCAGCTCCTGCAGCTGCGTCATGGCCACGAGGTCGAGGGGCTTCGGACCACGTCGACGATCGCGGCACTGAAGGCCGCGGTGGAGGCGGGGCTCGCCGAGCCCGCGGAGATCGAGTCCCTGACCGAGGCCTGGTTGCTGGCGACGCGTGTCCGTAACGCCGGGATGCTGGTCCGTGGCAAGGCGGTCGACGAAATTCCCAGCTCCGGTCGTGATCTCGCCGCGGTCGCGCGGGTGCTCGGCTACTCGGCCGATGACGACCCTGGCGAGTTTCTCGATGCCTACCGGCGGACGACGCGACGTGCCCATGCGGTCGTGGAGACCCTTTTCTACCAGGGCTGATCGCTCTGACCTGCGGATAGAGAGCAAGGGACCTTTGCTGTCGCTTGTCCGGGTTGGGGGAGACGGCAGCAAAGGTCCCTTGCTCACACTCGGCGTCGCGGACGGTGGGTGGCGCTTACAGTGGACCGGTGACTGTGCGCGAGCCGTTTCGCACCCGGATCAAGGTGCGTCATTACGAGCTGGACACCCTCGGCCATCTCAACCATGCCGTCTACCACTCGTACGGCGAGGTCTCCAGACTTGAGCTCATGGAACTCGCTGGCGGCCTCAACGCGGGTATGCGTGATGCGAATCTGGCCTTCGTGCTGCTCGAATCCCACATCGTCTTCCGGCGCGAGCTGCGGGCAGGCGATGTCGTCGACGTGACCTGCGACGCCAAGTTCGGCACCGGCAAGACCTTCCACATGGACTCGAACATCTACAAGGTGGATGGCACCCTCTCCGCGGAAATCACGTGCACGCTGGGGTTGATGGATCTCGAGCGACGCAAACTGGTGGACGACCCGCGTGGCCGCATCGAGCGTGCGGGCGTCGACCTGAAGGTTCTTTCCACCTCGGAGTAGCCGTACCACCTGGTCCCATAAGAAACGCCGGTGGTGAGGGCGCTTCCGCACCTCACCACCGGCGTGCTCTTGGTGTTTCCTACCGCACGATCACACGTCGTAGTACAGAGAGAACTCGTACGGGTGCGGACGCAGCCGCAGGGGGTCGATTTCGTTCTCACGCTTGTAGGAGATCCACGTCTCGATCACGTCGGGAGTGAACACGCCACCCTCGAGCAGGTAGTCGTGGTCGGCTTCCAGCGTGTCGAGAACCGCGCCGAGGTCGCCCGGGACGAGCTTGACGTTCTGGGCCTCCTCCGGGGGAAGCTCGTAGAGGTCCTTGTCGATGGGCTCCGGCGGCTCGATCTTGTTCTTGATGCCGTCGAGACCGGCCATCATCATCGCCGAGAACGCGAGGTACGGGTTGCCGGACGAGTCCGGGCACCGGAACTCGGCGCGCTTGGCCTTCGGGTTGTTGCCCGTGATGGGGATACGGACACAAGCCGACCGGTTCCGCTGCGAGTACACCAGGCTGACCGGGGCCTCGAAGCCCGGCACGAGCCGGTGGTACGAGTTGACGGTCGGGTTGGTGAAGGCCAGCAGGCTCGGCGCGTGCTTGAGCAGTCCACCGATGTAGTGGCGGGCGGTGTCGGACAGACCCGCGTATCCCGACTCGTCGTGGAACAGCGGCGTGCCGTCCTTCCACAGCGACTGGTGGCAGTGCATGCCCGAGCCGTTGTCGCCGGCGAGCGGCTTCGGCATGAAGGTCGCGGTCTTGCCGGCGGCGAACACGGTGTTCTTCACGATGTACTTGAACAGCTGCAGGTCGTCAGCAGCGTGCAGCAGCGTGTTGAACTTGTAGTTGATCTCGGTCTGGCCGGCGGTGCCCACCTCGTGGTGCGCGCGCTCGATCTCGAAACCGGAGCCCTGCAGGTTACGGACGATCTCGTCGCGCAGGTCGGCGAAGTGGTCGACCGGCGGGACGGGGAAGTAGCCGCCCTTGAACTTCGTCTTGTAACCCTGGTTGCCGCCCGGCACGTCGGCACCGGTGTTCCACCAGCCCTCGACGGAGTCGATCTCGTGGAACGAGGCGTGCTCGGCCGAGTCGAACCGGATCGAGTCGAAGATGTAGAACTCGGCCTCGGGGCCGAAGAACACGTTGTCCGCGACGCCGTACTCGGAGATGTACTGCTCGGCCTTGCGCGCGATGTTGCGCGGGTCGCGGCTGTACGCCTCGCGGGTGAACGGGTCGTGCACGAAGAAGTTCAGCGAGAGCGTCTTCGCCTTGCGGAACGGGTCGATACGAGCCGTCTCGGGGTCCGGGAGGAGCAGCATGTCGGATTCGTGGATCGACTGGAAACCACGCACCGAGGAACCGTCGAAGGCCAGGCCTTCTTCGTAGGCTTCCTCGTTGAACGCCTTCGCCGGAACGGTGAAGTGCTGCATAACGCCGGGCAGGTCGCAGAACCTGACGTCGACGACCTCTACGTTCTCGTCGGCGATTAGGCGCTGAATGTCGTCTGGAGTAGTGGGCACCCTCGGTGACTCCTTCTCGTTCGTTGCCGGCGGCAGTACTCTCTTCGGCTCACGCTAAGAGCGCGGTGTTGCCCGACCGTCACCCGTATGTTTCGCCGGTGTTAACGGGGCGGCGATATCGGGTAGTCGACCAGGGCGAATGTGGCCCGCGCCACCGGCATACCCTGGATGGGTGGCGAGATGGACCGGAGAATGGCTGCCCGGAGCCGGCGATGAGACGACGGCCGGTGGCGAGGGTACGCAGCGGTGGCGTGGTGAGCGACTCGGCTTGCCCCAGTCGGGTGTCGGCTCGGTAGCAGGCGGCGGCGCACGCCTTCTTGGGCTGCTCATCGACCTGGTTCTCGCCTCACTGGTCACCACCCTCTTCGTGACTCCCAGCCTTCAGGATCCGGCCGTCATGCAGACCTTCAACCTCTGGTCGGTCGGCGTCTGGGCAGCGATCACGGTCATTCCCGCCGCCTTCTTCGGGTTCACCCCCGGTATGGCAGTGGTCGGAATCCGCGTCGCCAGGCTCGACGGCGCACAAATGGTCGGGGCATGGCGTGCAGTCGTGCGAGGGGCGCTGACCTTTCTGATCATCCCAGCCGCTATCCGCAACATCGACGGGCGAAGCTGGCTCGACCGGCTGACTGGAACCGTCGTAATCCGCATGCGATGACCGCAGGTGAGGGAGCAAGGGACCTTTGCTCTCGCCGGTGGAGGCTCCTACCGGACCGGCCGTGGTCAGGCGGCCGGTGTCGCAGGGACGCTCCCGAGATTTGGAGGCGGTCGTTGTCGGGCGCGGCGGTGGGCTGCTCGCAGGTCGTGGATCACCACCAGCGGCTCGTCACGTAGCTGTGCCGGACTCACCTGGACGACGATGAGGCCAGGAGCGACCAGGGCCGGTGTTTCGGACACCTTGTCCGGTTCGAGGGCGGCCTCGTCGTGGCGGACTTGCAGCGCGACGCCGACCTGCGGCCACCAGGCATCGGCGATTCCGACAACCACTCCGTCCGGAGTCCGTAGCTCTGCCTTCCTCACGGGTTTGGGCAGGCTGCTGCGCTCGACTACGGACGCCAGCCACTGCTCGACGGCGGAGTCGACGCCGTCCTGGAGGGCGTTGACGACTAATCGAGGGAGCGCCGAGCCGATCGTGCTGGCCTGAGCCAGCTCGTCTCGAAGTTCCTCTGGAGTGCAAAGACCGCGATGGACTGCGTCGTGGATCATCGCCCGCACCGACCTGAGTTCGTCCATACGTCGAGCCGCGTCGATGAGGGCTCGGGCTAGAGGAGCGACAGGCAGGCCGTCGATCTCCACTGGTTCCGGCAGGTGGATCGTCCGTTCCACGACGGCGAATCCCCAGGTCGCGACCTTGCTCCGGTGAGGGATAAGGGTGTGCGCCCGTCTTTCTGGCGGGAGTCTTCGGACCCCGTACAACCTGGCTGCCTGTACCCCGGTGAGCATTGCCTCTGGGCCCGCGTGAGTCAGCGCGACCTTCAAGAGCTGGTGCTTGGTCGGTGTGGCATTGGTCAGGAGGATGACGCCGGGTATCGGACGGCGCCACGGGCCGCCTTCGCGGCAACGGCGCGAGATCGAGGAATGAGAGTGCCCGAGGGCGACAAGTTTCGCCCGGGCGGCCACGCCGTCCGGGAACATCGCTGCCAGTGCCTTCTGCCGGGCCCTTGAGGTTCCGTCCACACAGTGATCATGCGACCACCCACCGACAGTTTTGCCCGGAAACGGATCAGGGGTCCTTTGCTACGGCACGCGGCGGTAGCAAAGGACCCCTGATCCTCGTTTCGTCAGCGGCGACGGATGGTGCGCTGGACGTTGCGCATCTTCGCGCCGGCGGGCATCGGGCCCTTGGGCATGGCGGCACCGCGGCTGCCCAGTGCGGCCAGCTTCGCTTCCAGCGCGTCGACCTGGGCGGGCTTGAGGTTCCGCGGCAGCTTCATCAGGTGGCTTTGCAGCTTCTTCAGCGGCACCTGCTGGTCTTCGTTGCCGATGATCACGTTGTAGATCGGTGTCTCACCGATCAGGCGGGACACACGCTTCTTCTCCTGCGCGAGCAGGGACTTCACGCGGTGGGGCGCACCCTCGGCGACGAGCACGACACCCGGACCACCGAGAACTCGGTGCACGGCGTCGAGCTGAGTGGTGGCCGCCACGGTCGGCGTCACCTTCCAGCGGCCGCGCATGTTCTCGAGCGCCCACGCCGCGGCGCCCGGCTGCCCGTCGGCCTTCGAGTACACGGTCTTCTGGACCCGCCTGCCGAAGATGATCACAGCGGCGAGCGCGCCGAGCAGGATGCCCAGCGGCAGCACGACCCAGTGGACGTCGAAGATGAACCCGATACCGAAGACGACACCGGTGATGACCAGGAGCGATCCGACCATCCAGGGGATGAGCGCCTTGTCTTCCTTGCGCTGCATCTTGAATGCCTCGAAGATCTGCCCGCGGCGAGCCTTGCTCGCGGCACGCTTCTCCTTCTTGGCCAGCTTCGCTGCTTCCTTGTCCTGCTTTCCCGCCATGTGACCAGGATACGGCCGCGTGCCCTGCGCCGATCCCGTCGGGCCCTCTGCGAGGATCGGGACGTGGTTAGCGCATCGTCCCCGAAGAGTCGTCCAGGCCTGCTCGATGGGCTCGATCCCGAGCAACGCGCCGCCGCCTGCGCGCCGAGGGGGCCGGTCTGCGTCCTCGCGGGAGCGGGGACCGGCAAGACCCGGACGATCACCCACCGCATCGCCCACCTGGTCCGTTCCGGCCACGTCGCCGCTGGTCAGGTCCTCGCCGTCACCTTCACGACGCGCGCCGCGGGCGAGATGCGCACCCGTCTTCGGGGGCTGGGTGTGGACGCCGCTCAGGCGCTCACGTTCCACGCCGCCGCCCGTCGCCAGTTGCGGTATTTCTGGCCGCAGGTCGTCGGGGACCGGCCTTGGGAGCTGCTCGAGAACAAGTTCCGCTACATCAGCCAAGCCGCCAACAAGGCCGGTCTCGGCACCGAGACCGAACTGCTGCGCGACCTCGCCAGTGAGATCGAGTGGAGCAAGGCCTCTTTGGTATCGCCGGATGACTATCCGGCGGTGGCCGCACGGACACAGCGGGACACGCCGGCGCCCGCCTCGCAGGTCGCGGAGGTCTACCGCAACTACGAGAAGGTCAAGAACGCCGCCCAGGTGCTCGACTTCGACGATCTGCTCCTGCACACCACGGCCGTCCTCGAGGAGCACACGGTGGTGGCCCAGGAGTTCCGTGAGCGTTATCGCTGCTTCGTCGTCGACGAGTATCAGGACGTCACCCCGCTGCAGCAGCGGCTGCTCGATGCCTGGCTCGGCGGCCGTGACGACTTGACCGTCGTCGGTGACGCCAACCAGACCATCTATTCGTTCGGCGGCGCTTCTCCCCGGCCGCTCCTGGAGTTCACGCGGAGGTTCCCCGAGGCGACGGTCGTACGGCTCGAGCGGGATTACCGGTCGACTCCGGAGGTCGTGGCTCTCGCCAATCAAGTGATCGGTGCCGCGCGCGGCCGTCCGGCGGGGTCGAGGTTGAAACTGATCGGCCAGCGTCCTTCCGGGCCGGCCCCGCGGTTCGCGGAGTATGACGACGAGACCGCTGAGGCCGCGGCTGTCGCGCGCAGGATCCGTGATCTGCTGGACAGCGGAGTGGCAGCCAGCGAGATCGCGGTGCTTTACCGTGTCAACGCCCAGTCCGAAGCCTACGAGCAGGCTCTGGCGGAGGTGGGCATTCCGTACCTGGTCCGCGGTGGCGAGCGGTTCTTCGCCAGGGCCGAGGTCCGGCAGGCCATGTCCGCGCTGCGGATGGCGTCGACCGACGCCTACACCGGCGAGCTGGTGACCCGTGTTCGCTCCGTTCTCGCGAAGGTGGGGCTCACCGACCAGCCTCCTGCCGGAGGCGCGGCGAAAGAGCGGTGGGATGCGCTCCTCTCGATCGTCGAGTTGGCCGAGGAGCTCGCTTCCACTGTGGAAGATGCGGATCTCCCTCGATTCGTGGCGGAGCTCGAACAGCGGGCGACAGCGCAGCATCCACCGACGGTGGAGGGCGTCACCCTGGCCTCGATTCACGCGGCGAAAGGTCTCGAATGGGACGCCGTGTTCCTCGTCGGGCTCGCCGAGGGGACCATGCCGATCCTCCACGCCGACGGCGACGACGCGGCCATCGAGGAAGAGCGCCGCCTCTTCTATGTCGGCGTCACACGAGCTCGGGTGCATCTCTCGCTGTCGTGGGCCTTGGCCAGGACGTCGGGAAATCGCCGTAATCGCCGACGCAGCAGGTTCCTCTACGGCCTGATTCCCGAAGATCACCCGGCGGCGAGGGTCGCTCGATCGCAGCAGCCGAAACAGTCCGGTAGCAAGGCCCGGTGCCGCGTGTGCGGCGGGCCGCTGCTGGAGACACTCGACATCAAGCTCGGCCGGTGTTCCCGTTGCCCGTCCAACGTGGACGAGCAGCTGCTCGAGAAGCTGAAGTCCTGGCGTGGGGAGCGCTCGCGGGAGCTCAAGGTGCCGGCCTTCGTCGTTTTCACGGACGCGACGCTCGTCGCCATCGCCGAGCAGCGGCCTACCGATGACACGGCGTTGTGTGCCATCTCCGGGATCGGCGCGACGAAGCTCGAGCGCTTCGGGGCGGAGGTTCTCGACGTCGTGCGGGCCTCAGTGGAGACTTGACCGCGTTCCAGGCTTGATCCACGCGGCGAACCCGCTGCTCAGAGCCGATCTTCGCAACTTCGACGGATTTTCTGGAAAATAAGTTGCCCCGGTGCGGCCGGTGGCAATAACCTGCAGGTACCGGGCGGGAAGCGCCTGGTCTGGGGAAGAACTTCTACAACACAGCGTAGACCGCAGGGCGGCTCGCGCGCGACAGAGAAAGGTGGTGTCAGTGAAATGAGGATCAACATGAAGCTCACGAACCCTGGCACCCGTCTGTCTTGCGTCGCGGAAGTCCCGCAGGCACAGCGCCAGGGCACCTTCATGCCCGTGAGCATCCTTGCCGCCCGCGGCACTCAGCGTCTCAACCGGCGCTGGGTTACCGCCGGCGAGACCTTCACGCACGCTGCCGCCTTCGGTGGGGCGTACGTGAACGGTGGCGTCGATCTGCCGGTCATCAAGCAGTTCCGTGTTCCGTTGTACCAACGGGAGCGAAGTTCCTGACCTAGTCAGGATCAGAGGCTCACGAAGGCCGCGGAACCGGTTACCGGATCCGCGGCCTTCGTGTTTTTTGCTGCACAAACAAGTTGGCTGCACAACCTAATTGGGGTTCAGCGTTGTCCAGTTCCACCGTGAGTACGAAATCCGTTACGGCACAGAGGAGTGCACTTATGTCATCGGCCATAGCGTTCGCGCCGGGGGAGGCCCTGCCCTTCGCCGACGCAGGCGTCGTCGACCTGCTCGACGCCATCGACTCGCCCGAGTCGATGCTTCCCTGCCGTTCGGGCGACGCGGACCTGTGGTTCGCCGAGTCGCCCGCAGAGCTCGAGCGGGCGAAGGCGTTCTGCGCGGACTGCCCGGTCCGTTCCGCCTGCCTCGCGGGCGCCCTTTCGCGGCGTGAGCCGTGGGGTGTCTGGGGTGGCGAAATCTTCGAGCGCGGCGTTGTCGTCGCGCGGAAGCGGCCCCGTGGCCGCCCCCGGAAGAACGCGGTCGTCGAGCCCGCCGCCGAGGCTCGTCCCGTCGCGCGCAAGGTCGAGCGGAGCGCAGCGGCATGACCGTCGAACTCATCACCACCAGGGATTACGAGGCGCGGACGGGAACTCACGCGCCGACCGAATTGAACGAGATCAAGGTCGAGGAGACCAGCGAAATGTTGCTTTATGAAGAACTGTCCAGGGCCCGAATACGAGACCTCGAGGAGGGAGTCCGCGCACAGCGGGCTCGGAGCGGCCCACGCGCCGCGCGCAGGTGGACCAAGGTCGCCCGTTGGGCGACCAGGCGAGCTGAGCGCTTTCAGGCCTGACGTCCCAAAAGGGAGCGGGGGACCTTTGCTATCGCAGCGCGATAGCAAAG
>NZ_JBHVKW010000166.1:0-11153 GCF_042797905.1 Amycolatopsis sp. NPDC057786 | reverse complement strand
TGCCGCACCGGGGGGGGGGGGGTCCGCGTGTTGCGAAAGCCACTTTCGCAACCTTCAACGTTGCGAAAGTGGCTTTCGCAACGTCGGCCGTGGCCCGGCTCGGCACCGTCCTGGCGATCATGTGGCGAAAGCCGCTTTCGAGACGTCTGGTGTCCCGAAAGTGGCTTTCGCGACACTGGCTCCCCGACCTCAGGCCTTCACGGACCGGGCCCGGGATCGCTAGAACGACCCAAGAACGCTCACGAGCTGGTTGGATGGACCGGTGAACTTCGTGATCGGCGTCTTCGATCTCTTCGCCTACACCATCCCCGGCGCGCTGTACGTCGCGCTCTTCGGCTACCTCGGGGCGAAACTCCACATCCTGACCGCGGCGAGCATCGGTGGCGTCCCCACCGTGGTGCTGGTCGTCGTGATCGTGGTGCTGAGCTTCCTGCTGGGCTATTTGGCCTATCCGCTCGGTGAGGCGATGGAGCGGATCGTGCCGCGGAGGCGAAGCAGGAACGCCGCCGAGGAGTTTCTCCGCCGGATGCCCGCGGCGAAGGATCGCGCGTTCCTGAAGGAGAACACGCATCTCCTGCTGTGTGCGCTGCAACTGCACGACAAGGAGGTCGCGGCCGACGTCACGCGGCTGCGCGCGTCCGGGCTCATGGTGCGCAACTGCGCGCCGCCGCTGCTGTTCGGCGCGGTCGCCGCGATCGTCGAGATCTTCGCGGGGAAGCATCCGTGGATCGCGGCCGGGCTCGCGGTGCTGCTGCTGTCCGCGTCGCTCATTTTGGTTTCACAGGGTCGCAAACTCGGCCTCTGGGCCGGGATGAAGACCCTCGAACTGTGCTTCTGGCTGCCGGAGATCGACGAGAAACTGGCGCCGGATACCGTCGCGGACCGAACACGCCCGGCGAAGGCGAAGTCGTAACTCACGTGACTGGACGCAGCACTCGAATGTACGCCCTCTGATCACGCGAGTTACGCGCAGCGGCTCAGAAGGACGAAGCCAGCAAGATCCCCGCGACGGCGACCTCGACGCAACCTCCGAGCACGTCCCCGGTGACCCCGCCCAGCCGTTGAACGCACCGCGCCAGCAACGCCGCCGCGGCCAGGTACCCCAGCGTCACGGCGGCGAGCCCTTGCCACCACGGGAGTGCCAGCGCCGCCGCGCCCGCGAGCACGGCGAACACCACCGCCGCCGTCCACACCGGCACTGAACCGGCGACGGTCGCGCCCAGCCCTTCCGGCCGGGCCGAGGGAACGCCGCGCGCGCAGCACAGCGAGAGCACCCCGCGTCCGGCGATGACCGCCGTCGCGACCGCCGCGATCCCGTGTCCGGCCGAGATCGCCCCGGCCAGCGCGCCGACCTGCACCAGCAGCACCAGCACCAGGGTCGCGATCCCGGTCGGCCCGGAATCCCCGCGCCGCATGACCTCCAGCGCCCGCGCGCGGTCGTACGAAGCGCCGAGCCCGTCGGCCGTGTCGGCGAGCCCGTCCAGATGGAGGCCGCGGCTGCCCAGCGCCACCGCGCCCAACGCGAGCGCCGCCGACGCGAACGCGGGCAGGCCGATCGACTCACCCAGGAAGACGATCAGCGAGGCGACGGCCGCGAGCGGCACGACGGCCGGCGGGGCGAGCACCATCGCGCCGCCCGCCACCCGCCGGTCGATCACCCCCGGCGCCGGCACCCGGACGGTGGTCAGGGTGCCGACGGCCATCTTCAACGCGTCGGCGATCAAGCCAGATCCGCCAGCAGGCCCATGTCCGCGAGGATCGCCCGCGCCGCCCTCAGCGTCGGCACCGCCTGCACGGCACCGCTGCCCTCGCCGAGCCGCAGCCCCAGGTCGAGGATCGGCTCCAGTCCGAGCGCCTTCAACGCGAACGCCTGCGACGGCTCGGTCGACCGATGTCCGGCCAGCCACCACTGTTCGGCACCCGGCGCGATCTCGCGGGCGACGAGCGCCGCGGCCCCGGAGAAGACGCCGTCGAGCAGTACCGGAACCCCGCGCACCGCGGCCTGCACGAGAAAACCCGCCGTCGCGGCGAGACAAGCGCTGCCGAGCGCGGTCAGCAACGTGAAGGGGTCTTTCACCGCACCGGACCTGACCAACGCGGCCTCGACGACCGCGAGCTTCCGCGCCCGCGTGTCCTCGTCGATCCCGGTGCCCGTACCGACGACGTCCTCCGGGAAAAGGCCGAGCAGCGAGGCGACCACGGCCGCGCAGACCGTCGTGTTGCCGATCCCCATGTCGCCGGGAATGAGCAGATCCGCGCCGCCGTCGATCTCCTCGTCCGCGATCGCCAGCCCGTGCTCGAACGCCGTCCGCGCCTCGCCCTCGGCGAGCGCGTCCTCGACGTCGATCGAACCGGAACCCCGCCGGACCTTGTGCGCGGTGACCTCGGCGGGCACGTCCGCGCCGTCCCAGTCCACCGCGATGTCGCAGACCCGCACCGTCGCCCCGGCCAGCTCGGCCAGCACACCGACACCGCTCTTCCCGGCGAGGAACACCCGCACCATCGCCGCGGTGACCTCGCGCGGATACGCCGACATCCCGGAAACCCCGTGGTCTCCGGCGAAGACCACCACGCGGACGTCGTCGAGCGGCCGCGGCGGGACGACGCCGTGCGCCGCGCTGAGCCAGGCGGCCAGGTCTTCGAGCCGTCCGAGCGAACCCAGCGGTTTGACCAGACCGTCCAGTCTCGTGCGCGCCGCGGCTTCGGCGGCGGCGTCCGGGGTGGCGATACGCATGGCAGCTCCTAAGGCAGGTCCAGCATCCGTCCGGCGACGACCAGCACGGTCCGGTCGGACACGGCGGACACCCGGTTGTTCAGCGCGCCCAGCACATCACGGAACACGCGTCCGGACACCGTCGCGGGCACCACACCGCTGCCGACCTCGTTGCTGACCGCGATCACCGGCACGTCGGCCTGCTCCCACGCCGCCAGGAAATCCTCCAGCCGGTCGTCGAGGCGCCGTTCCCAGCCCTTGCGCTGCTCCCAGGCGCCGACCTCGTCGAGCACCCGGCTGATCCACGTGCCGAGACAGTCGATGAGCAGCGGATGCGTCGCCGTGCGCAGCACCGTGGCCAGGTCGGTGGTCTCCACCGTCTTCCAGTGGCCCGGCCGCCGTGCGCGATGTGCGGCCACCCGGGCGGCCCACTCGGGGTCTTCGGCGCTCGGCGGCAGCCCGGGCGCGACGTAGGTCAGGTGCGGGTGACGGGACGCGAGCCGCTCGGCGTGGTGTGACTTCCCAGAGCGGACGCCGCCCAGTATCAGCACCTTGCCGTCGTCGCGCGAATAGCGGCGAAGTGCCCGCGCGAGGGTCTCCAGGACCTTCGCGAGGCGATGCGTCAGCTTGGTCATACCCCGCATTCTCGTGCACGCGCTACGGTTCGCCACGTGCCACTCCGACAAGCCGCCACCGCAGCCGGACTCGTGACCGGTTACGTCGCCGACGCCGTGTTCGGAGATCCACGCAGAAGGCACCCGGTCGCGGGTTTCGGCCGCGCCGCGCAAGCCCTCGAACAGCGGGTTTACGCCGATTCGAAGGTACGGGGCGCGGCGTACACCGCCGTCTGCGCGGGCACCGTCACCGGATTGGGGGTCGCGGCCCAGTTTTGGACCCGGAAGCGTCCGTTCGCGCGGTTCGCGCTCACCGCGGCGTCCACTTGGGTGGTCCTCGGCGGCAAGGGGCTCGCGGACGAGGGCACCCGCATGGCCCGGTTGCTCGACGACGGCGACCTGCCCGCCGCGCGGCAGCGGCTCTCGCATCTGTGCGCCCGCGACGCCACCGGTCTCGACACCGAACAACTCGCGCGGGCGACCACCGAGTCCCTCGCCGAGAACACGTCGGACGCCGTCATCGCGCCGCTGCTGTGGGGCGCGGTCGCCGGAATCCCCGGCCTGCTCGGTTACCGCGCGCTCAACACGCTCGACGCGATGGTGGGCTACCGGTCCCCGAAGTACGCCAACTTCGGCTGGGCGTCGGCGAGGACGGACGACCTGGTGAATCTGGTGCCGTCCCGGGTCGGCGCGGCGCTCACCGTGGCGTCGGCGCCGCTGGCGGGCGGTTTCGCCAAACCCGCGTTCCGGATCTGGCGCCGCGACGGGAAACACCATCCGAGCCCCAACGCGGGCCAGGTCGAGGCCGCCTTCGCCGGCGCGCTCGGGATCAGGCTTGGCGGGACGAACAGCTACGGCGGACGCACCGAACGCCGCGGCGTCCTCGGTGACGGCCGCGAGCCGGAACCGGTGGACGTGCGCCGCGCGGTCCGGCTGTCGAGGGCGGTCGGTCTCGCCGCGCTCGCCGTCGCGGTGGCGGTCGCGCGGTGAGCGGCCTGCTCGTCGCGGGGACGACGTCGGACGCGGGCAAGAGCCTGGTCACCGCCGCGTTGTGCCGCTGGCTCGCGCGCCGGGGCGTGCGGGTCGCGCCGTTCAAGTCCCAGAACATGTCGAACAATTCGATGGTGTGCGCGGACGGCGCCGAGATCGGCCGCGCGCAATGGCTTCAGGCGCGGGCGGCCCGCGTCGAACCCGAAGCCGCGATGAACCCGGTGCTGCTGAAACCAGGGAGCGATCGCCGCAGCCACGTCGTCGCGCTCGGGAAACCGTTCGGCACGCTGGAAGCGGGGGAGTACGCCACGGGCCGGGCCGGGCTCGCGGAGATCGCCTTCGACACGTTTTCGTCGTTGCGACGACGCTTCGACGTCGTGCTGTGCGAGGGCGCGGGCAGCCCGGCCGAGATCAACCTCCGCGAAGGCGACTACGTCAACATGGGGCTGGCGCGGCGCTTCGGCCTGCCGGTGATCGTCGTCGGCGACATCGACCGCGGCGGCGTCATGGCCGCGATGTTCGGGACGCTCGCCCTGCTGTCCGCCGAAGACCAGGCGCTGGTTGCCGGCTGGCTGGTCAACAAGTTCCGCGGTGACGTCGGCCTGCTGCGGCCGGGACTGGAGACGCTGGAGAAGCTCACCGGCCGCGAGGTCTTCGGCGTGCTGCCCTGGCTCGACCAGGTGTGGATCGACTCGGAGGACGCGCTCGCCGCCGCGGGCTGGGGCGCTTCGGGCGGGTCTCTCCGGGTCGCCGTCGTGCGGTTTCCGCGTGCCTCCAACGCGACCGACGTCGACGCGCTCGCCGCCGAGCCCGGGGTCTCGGTCGCGCTGACCGCCGACGCCGACACCGTCCTTTCCGCCGACGTGGTGATCCTGCCGGGTTCCCGCGCGACCGTGGACGACCTGGCGTGGCTGCGTGCGCGCGGCCTGGCGGACGCCGTCCGCGCCCGGGCCGAGGCAGGGCGTCCGGTACTGGGCATCTGCGGCGGTTACCAGATGCTGGCCACCGAGATCGAGGACGACGTCGAATCCGGCGCGGGCACGGTCCCCGGACTCGGCCTGCTGCCGACGCGTGTCTCGTTCGGCGCCGACAAGGTGCTGGCCCGGCCTTCGGGCTCGTGGCGTGGGCAACCGGTGGAGGCGTACGAGATCCACCACGGCACCGTGACCGCCACCGGCCCCGCCGAGTCCTTTTTGGACGGATACCGGCGGGGCGCGGTATGGGGCACGATGTGGCACGGAGCCTTCGAGAACGACGGTTTCCGCCGCGCCTGGCTGGGCGAGGTGGCGGACTGGTCACCCGCCGCCGGGGCACCGGGATTCGGCGCGTTGCGGGAAGCCATGCTGGACCGGCTCGCCGACGCCGTCGAGGAACACGTCGACACCGAGGCCCTGCTGCGCCTCATCGAAGAGGGCTCTCCCGGCGACCTGCCTTTCGTGCCGCCCGGCGTCCCCTGACGCATTCAGCCCTCTGAATGCTAGCGAGGGGTAAGCGAACGTGGCGTGTTCGTGGTGCCGGTCTGCGGCCTTGTGGACCGTCCAACCTCAGGACGGGCACTGTGTGGATTTTGGGGCGTTGGATGACCAGAAATCCACACGGTCTCCGCGTGACCGGTCCGGTCACGACGGCCAGACCGCCGCAGATGCGAGGGTGTGTGGAAATAGGGACGTTGAACGTCTCAATTTCCACACACCCCTCACCCGCGGTAACACTCACACCCCATCAACCACGTCGAGTGATCACGCGAGGGCGAAGACACGGTCCGATCGCGAGTACCGACGCCACCTTTGCCCTTGCCTCGCGATAACCCTTATTGCCACTCGCGACCCACCGAAACGGTGCATATCGACATCAATCGGACATAAGGTTGCCATCAAGGGTCCCATGTGGACGCTCCGCCCTCACTAAGCGGCCTGAACTGCCGCCTTGTGCTTCAACGCCTTCTCGGCGAACGCCCCGAAGGCCAGGCCCAGCGCGGTCCAGAGCACCACCTGCGTGCCGACCGAAGCCAGCCTGAACGTCCACAGCGTGGAACCCGGGAACCCGTCGGGGACCTCGTCGATCGTCGGCAGCAGCGCCGCCGCCACCCCGATCAGCACGACGTACCCGCCCGCGGCGATCAGGCCGCCGCGCCAGGCGCCGAGCTTGTCGGCCAGCTTCCGGCCGAACGCCGCCGCGAGGATGCCGACCAGCAGCGAAAGCGCGACGAACCCGAAGTACAGCGAAGTCCTGCTCCCGATCGTGCCCGCCTGGCCGACCGCGGGCGGATTCCCCGGGTACTTCAGGAACGGCACCAGGAACACGACCACGAAGGCGCCGCCGGCGAGCAGAGCCGCCGTCACCCGCGGCCGCAAGGTGCCGAGGCGCCCGTAGACGAAGGCGAACGCGAGCGAGAACAGCCCGCCGACGGCGACCCCGTACAGCCCGACGCCGGTCAGCAGGCCCACGGTGCTCTGCACGCCACGCGTGACGAGCTCTTCCTCGGCCTCGGCGGGAGCGTGTTCGTGGGCACCCGGAGCACTGTGCGAATGCGCGGCGGCGCCTTCGAGACCGATGGCGGCATCGACCGAAGGCTCACCGAAGAAATACGCGAAAAGGGTCGCCAGGACACCGGCGACCAGGCCCGCGAGCATGCCGCGGACCAGCAAGGTCCTCATCATGGGGCGCGTGCCGCCTAGTGGCACGGGAAGGCCAGCAGATGCCGGCCGTCGTGGACGAACTCGTGGACGTACGAGTTCGCGAACACCGACACCGCGCCCTGCTCGGCGCTGACGAAGTAGAGCGTGATCAGCGAAAGGAGGATGACGAGCACCGCCCAAGGCAGGATCTCGCGGACGGGGATCCGGACGGGGACGGGTACTGCGGTTACCGCTTCGGACATGGCGGTGGGACCTCCTCGGGCTAGCGCGGCCTCTTCAGGGGTGTCACGACGGCTCCGGGTCTGGCTTCCCCGATGACTCGGGGTCACAGTGGCGCGACCGCGCGGATTCTCACCGCGTTCCGGGTGCCGTCGTCTGGCCGGTCGAGCGTAGGTCGCCACGAAGCGTCCGGTCAATGTGACCGAACCCGATCGGACCCGCGCATGCCAAAATCCAGCCATGACACCTGCGGTGGCGGCACTCGATGTCGGCGGAACGTCCATCAAGGCGGCCCTGTACGACGCGGACCTGAAAGACCTCGCCAGCCTGCGCGAGCCGACGGCGCGCGGGGCGGACGGCGAGGCGCTCGCGGACCAGGTCGCGCGGATCGTGGAAACGCTGGGCAAGCAGGCCGGGACCGGGACACCGGACGCCGTCGGCGTGGTCATCCCCGGCATCGTCGACGAAGTCGGACGAGTGGCCAGGTTCTCGGCGAACCTCGACTTCCGGGACGTGCCGTTCGGCGAGATGCTCGACCGCAGGCTGGGGCTGCCGTTCGCGTTCGGGCACGACGTCCGCGCCGGCGGGCTCGCGGAGTTCCGCGTCGGCGCGGGCAAGGGCTGCACCGACGCGGCCTTCATCCCGGTCGGCACAGGGATCGCGGCCGCGCTCCAGCTCGACGGGAAGCTGTACGCCGCGGGTGGCCAAGGCGGCGAAATCGGGCATATCGACGTCGGTCACCGGCTGCCGTGCGGGTGCGGCGCGACGGGATGCCTCGAGGCGATCTCCTCCGCGTCGGCCATCGCCCGCCGCTACAGCGAGCACACCGGACGGCCCGCGGACGGCGCCGAGCAGGTGGTCGACGCCGCCCGGCACGGCGACGAGGCCGCGATCTCCGTGGTCAACGACGCGCTCGAAGGGCTCGGACACGGCATCAAGACCCTGGTCACGCTGTTGGCGCCCGAAGTCGTCGTCCTCGGCGGCGGCCTGTTCACCGCGGGCGACTACGTCCTCGAACCCGTACGGGCGTGGCTGGCGGCGAACCTGCAGTTCCAGCGGATGCCCGAACTGCGGATCGCGCGGCTCGGCGACGAGGCCGGCAGGCTCGGCGCGGCCCTGCTGGCACTGGACCGGCTCAAGCCTTGACCACCCGCACGCCTTCCTCCTCGAAGGCGTGCACCCGCTCCGGATCCGCGCGGCCATCGGTGACGAGAACGTCGACGTCGGTGGTCGCGCAGATCTTCGCGAAGGCGTGACCGCCGAGCTTCCCGCTGTCGGCGAGCACGACGACCTGCCGGGCACGGGCCGCCATCAGCCGGTTCGTGCTCGCGTCGCCCTCGTGATGCGCCTGCGCGCCGTGCACCGGGTCGAAGGCGTCCACCCCGAGGAACACCAGGTCGAGCGAGATCTGGTCGAGGAACAGGTGCGACAGCGGCCCGGACAGGTCGAATGACTGCTGCCGCGCGACCCCGCCGGTCACCACGATCTTGATATTGGGCCGGACGGCGAGTTCGTGGGCGATGTTGAGCGCGTTCGTCACCACGGTGAGCGACGGACCGCCGGTCGGCTCGCCCATATCCGGCCGGGTCGCGAGCGCGCGGCCCACTTCGGTGCTCGTGGTGCCGCCGTTGAGGCCGACCACCATGCCGGGGTCGACCATTCTGGCAGCGGCGGCGGAAATCCGTTGCTGTTCGGGCGCGTTGCGTGCCGCCTTGTGCCGCAACGGAAGGTCGTAGGCGACGTTGCTCGCCACGGCGCCGCCGCGGGTGCGGACCACGAGATTGCGGCCCGCCAGGTGATCGAGGTCCCGGCGGATCGTCGCGGGGGAGACACCGAGTTCGCCCGCCGAAACCTCGACGTCGACTTTTTCGCGCTCTCCCACCATGTCCAATAAAGCCGTGAGTCGTTCATGCCGATTCATCCCCAGCTCCCTCCCCGAAGCCCGATGTCGCTTACCGCACCGGACAAAGTACTACGCGTCGCGAATGGGGCGGGTTTGGGACGCCGGGAAGAAAGGGATATGGGCGGGCGCCGGCCACCCCCAGTGTGACCGGCGTCCGCCGGTGGCCGGCACGCCCAGGACCGGCCCGTTTCGCAGGCTATCTCCGCCGACTCCGGATCGATATCGGATTTACGCCCGTTCCGGTGACGTTCAGCGGATATTCGCCGTCCGATCAGCCCTTTCCGCCGAGCCCGCGCAGGAAGGCGAGCGACGGCATGAAGAAGTAGTCGCCGCCCTTCAGTGTCACCGACTGCGGGATCGGATCCGCGGTCACCGTGCGGTCGCCCGCCCATTCCGCGGTGTAGACGGATTCCGGCCGAGGGCCCTGGCCGATGACCGGGTCGAGGCCCGGCGGCTTGACCCCGACGGGCGGGATCGGGAACCCGGGGTTGTTCGACCAGGTCGCCTGGGTGAACTCGAACTGGTTGCCCAGCGCCGAATTGAACGCCATGAACAGCAGTCCGACGCCGCCGCTTGGCCGGGCCGACGGCGGCAGGTCGGCGTTCGGGTCGTCGGCTCGTTCGCCGTAGGGCACGCCCCGCCGCGCCATCAGGTGCAGGCGTTCCTGCGGCGGCTGTTCCGCGCCTCCGCTGCCGCGCGGGTTCGTCTTCCGGATATGGGCCTGGAACGGGCATTTGGCGCCGGTGGCGTCACTTCCGTAGTCGAAGTTGTTCGGTACCGGGCTTTCCGCACCCTCTTCCCGTTGCGCGGTCAGCGGGGTGCCGTCTTCGAACCGGCCGACGATCATCGCGCCCGCCCGTTCCCGGTCTTCGCCGACGAGGCCCAATTGATCCGCCAAAGCCTCCTCGGACTGCTTGAATCGCCGTACATTCTGTTCCAATTTGCGGAAAACGAAGTAGCTGCCGAAATGGACACCTGGATCGGGGGCGGCGTGATCCGGGACGAGTACCTGGTTCAGCGGAGCGGCCGGATCCCAGACGCTGATGCCGTCCGTTTCCGTCTTTTCCGCGTGGATGTCCTCGACCAGGAAAAGCGGCTGGCTCCGGCCGTCGACGTAGCCGAAATGTTCGATCCCGTCTCCGTTGGCGTTCACCCGCCCGAATCCGGTTTCCTCGGCGACGACGGAAACCGTCGACGGAATCAGTGCCAGAACCTCGTTCCGGCGCGCGGTCATCGGAGCGTCCTCGGCGTCGCCGATGATGACGACCGCGTGGATCTCGTCGTGGTATCCACCGTCGAACGTGGAGCGCGGCGGGTCGTTCAGCTTTTCGCGGGTCTCCTGCGCACGCATGCCGAGCCGGAACGATTCGTCTTGCGGTACCTCGATTTTCAGGAACCGGTAGCCCGCCGCGGTCAGCCCGGTGCCGACGTAGGGCGACCCCTTCAGCCCTTCGGCCTTGAAGCGCTCGACCTCGGTCAGGTGGGTTTTCGCGGACTTCATCAGCGGGACGAGCGACGCGAGGAACTTCATCGCGTCCTCGGCCTCCGAAAAACGGAGGAACAGTGCGGAAAAATGGTCGCGAGCGTGTGCTTTGAGGATGTTCGGCTGTAGTTCGTCGAGCATCTTCGCGGCGTCGCCGGTCGCGGTCTTCCATTCCAAGGGCATGGTCAGATCGACGGACATGGCAAGGACCCCCTCCTTGAGAACCCCGTCCGGCTGCCTCGGCAGGTGTGGTACCGGTCGCCGCCGTGCGGGTCTTACCCCTTGATACAACCGATACCGAAAGCTCGCTGTCAGCACCCGCAAGTACACTCTTCCGGCGGTTCTTTCACTCGAAAGGACCCAGTGCTCCGGTAACTCCCCGCATTTAGTCCTCTGCATGCGGTGGTTGCGCGCTACCGGCAGCCTCACCGCAGTGCCGCTTTCGCCACTTGGGGCCCGCTCCCGCCGCGAACTCGGGCCGCGCGGGAGCGGTTGCGAAAGCCACTTTCGCAACGGCCTCCCTCGCCGAACCCGACACCGCGTCCCAAGTACATGAAGGCCCCCTTCCTTGCGCCTGGCGCAAGGAAGGGGG
>NZ_JBHVKW010000165.1:0-11502 GCF_042797905.1 Amycolatopsis sp. NPDC057786 | reverse complement strand
ACCCGAACATCCCGCGGCAACCAACGACGACGTATCCCAGCCACCACAACACCTCCACATCAGATGCTGCGACGACCACTAGAACCCAAGCGGTTAGAACCGTCCTTACCACTCACGAGCCGAGGGTGTCCGGGTCCGGTCCCAGCCGCTTCCCCTGCTCCAGGGTCGCGATCGCGGCGCCGTCGTGCGCGTCGAGCGCGAAGTCGAAGACGTCGATGTTCTCCTTGATCCGTTCCGGCGTGACGGATTTCGGGATCACCAGATGGTTCATCTCGACATGCCAGCGCAGCACGACCTGCGCCGGCGTCTTGCCGTGCTTCTCCGCGACCGTGGTGATCTTCTCGTCGGCGAGCAGGTCCCCGCCGCGCGCCAGCGGCCCCCAGGCCTCGGTGACGATCTCGTGCTTCTCGTGGAAGTTCCGCAGCAACGGCTGCTGCAGCCACGGGTGGCATTCGATCTGGTTCACCGCCGGGACGATCCCGGTCTCCTCGATCAGCCGCTCCAGATGCGGGATCTGGAAGTTCGAGACGCCGATCGCCTTGGCCCGGCCGTCGGAAGCGATCTTTTCCAGCGCCCGCCACGTTTCCACGTACTTGTCCTGCGCGGGCAGCGGCCAGTGGATCAGGTACAGGTCGACGTATTCGAGACCGAGCTCGCTCAGGCTGGTGTCGAAGGCACGCAGCGCCGAGTCGTAGCCGTGCTCGGTGTTCCACAGTTTCGTGGTGACGAACAGTTCCTCGCGGGGCAGCCCGCTGGTGCGGACGGCCTCGCCGACTCCGCGTTCGTTGGCGTACAGCGTCGCGGTGTCGATGGCCCGGTAACCCGCCTCGATGGCGGTGCGGACCGCGGCCACGACCTCGTCGTCGCCGATCTTGTACACCCCGAACCCGAGCTGTGGGAGGGACGTGCCGTTGTTCAGCCGAATACTGGGGACCATGGTCGAACAGTAACCCCAGCCGGGGGTCAAGGCAGAGCGGGAAGGTGCACGGTCACCGAAAGACCGCCGCCCACAACGGGTTCCGCGGACACCGTGCCGCCGTGCGCCTGGACCGCGGCCCGCACGATCGAAAGCCCCAGCCCGGCGCCGGTGCGGGCGGTCCTGGCGACACCGGCGCGGCGGAACGGTTCGAACAGTTCGGGGACCGCGGCCGGGTCGAGCAGGCCGCCGGACGACCGCACCCGCAGCACCGACCACTGTGGACCCGCCTGCGTGACGACGTCCAGCCACCCGCCGTCGACGTTGTGCCGCACGGCGTTCTCCAGCAGGTTTCCCGCGATCCGCTCCAGCAGGGCCGGATCGCCGAACGTCGGCGCGCCCTGGGTCGCGAATTCGACGCGGAGACCGCGTTTCTCCGCGTCCGGCCGCGCCGCGCGCCACGCGCTCGCGACGATCACCGCGAGATCCACCGGTTCCCTGGCCACCAGTCCCGCGCCGTCCGTGCGCGCGAGCAGCAGCAGCGAACCGACCAGCCGTTCGGCCCGCTCGGTCGCGTCGCGGACCACACCCGCCATCCGGCGTAACTCGGCTTCGTCCGCGTGCTCGTCGGCCAGGGTGACGTCGAGTTCGGTGCGGATGACCGCGAGGGGTGTCCGCAGTTCGTGGCTGGCGTTCGCGACGAAATGCCGTTGTGCGTCGAACGCGGCCTGCAACCGGTCGAGCATGTCGTCGAAGGTCTCGGCCAGTTCGGCGAGCTCGTCCTTCGTGCGGACCTCGCCGATCCGCTCGCCCATCGATTCGATCGACAGGCGCCGCGCGGTACCGGTGATCTCGCGCAGCGGTTGCAGGACCCGCGCGGTGAACGTCCACGCGAGGATCCCCGCCGCCAGCACGACGAAACAGAACGCGACCGCGCCGAAGAGCAGCACCCGGTTCCTGGCGTACACCCGCAGATGCTCGGTGACCGCGGAAGCGTCGACGTCGACCCCGTCGACCCGCACCGTGGTGCCCGGCGGCAGCCGCGGGACGGCGGAAACCGCGTCGCCGACCAGGTTCCAGGTCAGCCAGAGCAGCAGGAGGCTGACCAGTGCCACCAGCCCGGTCGCGAGCAGCGTGACCCGCGCGCGCAGGCTGCGGGCACCGGACAGGTTCACCCGCGTGCGGTCCCCTGCTCCGGCACCCGGTAGCCGGAGCCGACGACGGTCTCGATGATGCCCGGCTCGCCGAGCTTCTTGCGCAGGGTCATCACGGTGACCCGGACGGTGGTGGTGAACGGGTCGGCGTTCTCGTCCCACACGCGTTCGAGCAGTTCCTCACTGCTGACCACCGAACCGGCGGCCGACAGCAGCACCTCCAGTACGCCGAACTCCTTGCGGGTCAGCTCGACCGGACCGCTCGCGCGGCGGACGGTCCGCCTCGCCGGGTCCAGCTCGACGTCGCCCGACGTCAGCAGCGGCGGCGCGGCCGGGGTCGCACGGCGGCCGAGCGCCCGCACACGCGCGACGAGTTCGGGGAAGGCGAACGGCTTGGCGAGATAGTCGTCGGCGCCGAGGGAAAGCCCGTCGACGCGGTCCGAGACGGAACTGCTCGCGGTGAGCATCAGGACGCGGGTCAGCTCGCCGGACGCGACGATCTCGCGGCACAGGTCGTCGCCGGACATGCCGGGGAGGTCGCGGTCGAGCAGCACGACGTCGTACCGGGTGACGGCGGCCTTCTCGTGCCCGTCGTCACCGGTGAGCGCGATGTCCACCGCCATGCCCTCGCGCCGCAGGCCGCGTGCGATCGCGTCGGCGAGGGGTTCTTCGTCTTCGACTACCAGAATTCGCACGACCCTACGTTGCCACACATTCCTGAGAGTGACCTTATTGGACCGACCGACCGTGACCAGCGGTCTCGGATGTCGCGAAAGCCACTTTCGAGACGTTTGGTGTCCCGAAAGTGGCTTTCGCGACGCCCGGCCCCAAGGGCACCCGAGCCCTTCACGCCCAGCGCAGGGCGAACCACAGCCGCATGCGGGTCTCCGGATCCGCCAGGTCCACCCCCAGCGCCCGTTCGATCTGCCCGATCCGGTGCCGGACGCTGTTGCGGTGCACGCCGAGTTCGGCGGCCGTCCGGTCCCAGCCGCCGTGGTGCGCAAGCCAGGTGCGCAGCGTCCCGACCAGTTCGCGGTCGCCCTTCCGGTCGAGTTCGCGCAGTGGCGCCAGCGCCTGGGCGGCGAACCCGGCGGCGACGCCCGGATCGATCAGCGCGTCCAGCCCCGCGGTGCCTTCCGCCACGATCGGCCGTTCCAGCGCGGCGGCCCGCGTCAGCAGCAGCTCGATCTCCCCCGCCGCTTCGGGAAGCCGTGCGGGCGGGACGGGCGAGCCCACGACCGCGAGCCAGCCGTCGGCGCGGAGCCGGTCGAGGTCGTCGTTTTCCGGCGCCTCGCGGACGATCGCGGTGAACCGCGGGCCTGGCCGCAACCGCACGAGCGGGGTGTCGAGCCGGGCGCGGAGCCAGTCGTAGCGGGCGGCGACCTCGTTCGGCCCGCGGCGGTACGCGATCCCCGCGACCAGTCGGCGTTCGTCCCCGCCGATCACGTCGGTCTCGCCCAGTAGCAACGCCGTGGCGGTGGCGCCCAGCCCGGCCGCGTCCGAACCCGCGCGGCCCACCAGCCCGAGCAGCGCCGCCCCGACCGACAGGATCGAGCGGTCGGCGCCGTCGAACCGCGCCACACGACCGATCACGACCAGATGCGACGCCGTCGCCTGCGGGTACACCGGCTGCGCGACGACATGGGTGCCGTCGGCCAGTTCCGTCGTCGCGCTGCGGATCCCCCGGCCCGTCCGGAGCGTGGCGAGGAGTTCCCGGACTTCCTCGGGCAGCGGCGACGGCGCCCCGTGGTCCGCGGCGAGGACATCGTCGACGCCGACCAGGGCCACCCACGCCCCGAGCCGCGCGGCCAACGCGCCGGCCAGTTCACCGAGCCCGTCACCGGCCGCCCTGGTCAGCGCCTCGCGCGCGACCGCGATCCGCCGCTGTTCCCGCTGCCCGGCCTCGGCAAGGGCGACCGACACCGCACGGCTGATCGCCAGGAACGGCGTCCGCGGCTGGACGACCAGCAGCGGGAGCCCGTGCCGGGCGCACGCCGTCCGCAACCGCGGCGGCAGCGTCTCGTAGGCCCCCGGTGTGAGCCCGAACCCCAGCGCGGAGATCCCGCTTTCGGCCAGCCGCCGGACGTAGCGGTCGACCTCGGCCGCCTCGACCGGCAGGTTCACTCCGGCGGTGAGCAGCAGCTCCGCCCCGAGCAGATACGGCGCGGGATCCAGCAGCTCACTGACGTGCGCCCAGCGCACCGGGGCGTCGAGCGCGCCCGGCCGCAGGGTCTCCACGACCGGGTCGACCGCCAGTTCCGGGTTGCCGACCACGGTCCGTAACGGGACATTCACATCCGAGTCGAACGGATCGCCGCTTTGGGTCATTTCATCCTCACTCACCCCTGAGTTCGGATGGATCATCCCATGTCGTTCAAGCCGTGGACGAACCTACGGTGACCCGAACGAAGCGAACAGCCCCAAGTCAAGGAGGACACCGTGGCCGGTGACTACGCGGTGATCGCGCTCTACATAGCGGGCATGATCGGGGTCGGCTGGTTCGGGCTGCGGCTCGCCAAGACCAAATCCGACTACCTCGTCGCGGGCCGCCGTCTCGGCTGGTTCCTGTACTCGGGCACGATGTCCGCGGTCGTCCTCGGCGGCGCTTCGACGGTCGGCGGGGTGAAACTCGGCTACACCTACGGCATCTCCGGCGCCTGGCTCGTGATCGCGATCGGGGTCGGCATCCTGGTCCTCCACACGCTGTTCGCGCGGAGGCTGGTGAAACTGCGCGTCTACACCGTCGGCGAGATGCTCGACCTGCGCTACGGCGGCTCGACCAGCACCATCTCCGGTGTGGTCATGTGGGGCTACACGCTGATGCTGACCGTCACCTCGACGCTGGCGTTCGCCACCATCTTCAAGGTCCTGTTCAACGTCCCGAGCTGGGCGGGAATCGCTATCGGCGGCTCGATCGTGGTGCTCTACTCGGTGCTGGGCGGCATGTGGTCGATCACGCTGACCGACATCGTCCAGTTCGTCATCAAGACCATCGGCATCCTCTTCATCCTGCTGCCGGTCTCGATCGTCTCGGCGGGCGGTTTCGACGGGATGGCCGCGCGGCTGGACGAGAGCTACTTCGAACTGACCGCCATCGGCGGTGACACGATCTTCACCTACTTCCTCATCTACAGCTTCGGCCTCTTGATCGGCCAGGACATCTGGCAACGCGTCTTCACCGCGCGGACGCCGGGCATCGCGACCGGCGGTGGCGTCATCTCCGGCGTCTACTGCCTGGTCTACGGTCTCGCCGGCGCGCTGATCGGCACCGCGGCCAAGACGCTGTACCCGAACCTCGCCAGCGCGCAGGACGCGTTCGCGACCATCGTCGAGGACCAGCTGCCCGCCGGGGTCCGCGGGCTGGTGCTCGCCGCGGCGCTGTCGGCGATGATGTCGACCGCGAGCGGCGCGCTCATCGCGTGCTCGACGGTCAGCACCTCGGACCTGCTTTCCAAGCTGCGTCTCAAGAAGGCTGCGGACGAGGTCGCGAGGAACCGGGTCACCACGCTGGTCCTCGGTATCGCCGCGATCGGGATCGCGATGGTCGTGGACGACGTCGTCAACGCGCTGACCATCGCCTACGACATCCTCGTCGGCGGCCTGCTGGTCGCGATCATCGGCGGGCTCGCCTGGAAACGCGGCACCCGCCAGGGCGCGCTCGCGTCGATGGTCGTCGGCACCGTCGTGGTCATCACGTTCATGTTCGTCGACGGTGTCGAGGCCAACAGCCCGATCTACTGGGGCCTCGGGTCCAGCCTCGCGGTGTACCTGCTGGTCAGCTTCCTCACCCCGCGTACGTCGGACGAGATCCTCACCGTGTGGACCCGCCGCCTGAACGGCAGCGCGGCCGCCGAAGAAGAAGAGGCGAAACTCGCCGCTTCTCAGTCCTGAAAACCATTCGAAGGAGACACAGTGCCTGAGCAGCCCCCGATCGGACCCGTCGACTCTTCGAAGGTGCCCCGGTTCGCCGGTTTCGCGACCTTCGCGAGGCTGCCGCGGATCGATCAGGTCGAGCATGCCGACGTCGCCGTCGTCGGGGTGCCGTTCGACGCCGGGGTGTCCTACCGCCCCGGCGCGCGGTTCGGCCCCGCGGCGCTCCGTGAGGCCAGCCGCCTCCTTCGCCCGTACCACCCGGAACTCGATGTTTCCCCGTTCGCCGAAACGCAGGTGGTCGACGCCGGCGACATCGCGCTCAACCCGTTCAACATCGGCGAGGCGATCGAGACGCTGCAGAGCGAGGCCGAGGCGCTGACCGCGGGCGGGACGCGGCTGGTGACCGTCGGCGGCGACCACACGATCGCGCTGCCGCTGCTGCGGGCGGCGGCGAAGAAGCACGGACCGGTGGCACTGCTGCACTTCGACGCGCACCTCGACACCTGGGACACCTACTTCGGCGAGCCGTACACCCACGGCACCCCGTTCCGGCGGGCGTCCGAGGAAGGCCTCCTCGACACCGAAGCGCTGTCCCACGTCGGCACGCGCGGCCCGCTGTACGGCAAGCGGGATCTGGAAGAGGACCGCCGCCTCGGATTCGGCATCGTCACCTCCGGCGACGTCATGCGCCGCGGGGTCGCCGAGACCGTCGACGCGCTGCGCCAGCGCATCGGCGGCCGCCCGCTCTACATCTCGGTCGACATCGACGTGCTCGACCCCGCGCACGCACCGGGCACCGGGACCCCCGAAGCGGGGGGCATGACCAGCCGCGAACTGCTGGAGATCCTGCGCGGGCTGCGGGACTGCAACCTCGTCGGCGCGGATGTGGTGGAGCTCGCCCCGGCTTACGATCACGCCGAGATCACCGCCATCGCGGCCTCCCACGTCGCCTACGACCTGGTGAGCCTGCTCAGCCTGGGAAAGAGCGAATGACACGACGAATAGGCGGCGATGTAGTCGTCGAAACCCTGCACGCGCTGGGCGCGGACACCGTGTTCGGCCTGCCCGGCCAGCACGCGCTCGGCCTGTTCGAAGCGTTGCGGCGCACGGACGACCTGCGCGTCATCGGCTCGCGCGTGGAGAACAACCTGGCGTTCGCGGCCGACGGGCACGCCCGCGCCCGGCTCGCGGCGGACCCCGAAGGCCCGGTCCCGGTGACGCCGATGATCGTGTCGACCGGCCCCGGCGCGTTGCTGACTTTGGCTTCCCTGCAGGAATCCCGGGCGGCGTCGGTACCGGTGCTCGGGATCTCCAGTCAGATCCCGGTGGCCGGGCTCGGTGGCGGACGGCACGGGTACCTGCACGAATTGCCCGACCAGCAGGCCAGTTTCCGCGATGTGGTGAAGTCGGTGCACGTGGCGCACCGTCAGCCAGATCCCGACGGCGTTGCGCGAAGCATGGGAGTCGGCGGCGACCGCGCCGTACGGCCCGGTGTGGGTCGAGATCCCGCAGGACATCCTGCTGGCGCCGACGGACCTGCCGCGGATCACCTCGGTGACCGCACGGCCCGCGCCACTCGAACCGTTGCCGGAACTCGTCACCGAAGCCGCGAATCTCCTTGGCGCGGCGAAGAATCCGGTGATCCTCGCCGGTGGCGGAGCCCTGCGCTCGGGCGCGCAGGCGGAGCTCAAGGCGCTCGCGGAGGCGCTGCGCGCGCCGGTGCTGTCGACGTTCGGCGGCAAGGGTGTCTTCGGCTGGGACCACGAACTGTCCGGGCAGTCCTGGCTCGAAGACTGGCACAGCACCGAGTTCCTCTCGGCCGCGGACGTGCTGCTGGTGCTGGGGTCCGGGCTCGGTGAGCTGTCCAGCAACTACCGCGAATTCGCCCCGCGCGGCCGGCTGATCCAGATCGAGGCCGATCTCGGGAAACTGGAGTCGAACTACCCGGCCCTGGGCATCCACGCCGACGTACGCCTTGCCCTGCAAGGTCTTCTGGAGCAGGTTCCGTTCCGGCAGAGCGACGGCGTCGCCGAGAAGGCGGTCGCGGATCTGCTGGCCAAGGTGCGCGAACGGCTCGACGGCCAAGCCCTCGAAACCGAGCGCAAGCTGATCGACGACATCCGTGCGGCGATCCCGGCGGGCACGCAGACGTTCTGGGACATGACGATCGCGGCCTACTGGGCCTGGTCGGCGTGGAACCCCGATGGCGCGCCGATCCACACCGCGCAGGGCGCGGGCGGCCTCGGTTACGGCCTGCCCGGCGCGCTCGGCGGCGCGGCGGCGACCGGCGGGCCGACGCTCGCGGTGTCCGGCGACGGCGGCGCGATGTACGGCATCGCGGAACTGGCCACGGCGGTCCAGCACGGGCTGGACGTCACGTGGCTCGTGATCGACGACGGCGGCTACGGCATCCTGCGCGAGTACCTGACCGGCGCTTTCGGGCAGTCCACCGCCACCGAACTCGCGCGGCCCGATTTCGCCGCGCTGGCCCAGTCCTTCGGCGTCTCCGCCACGGTGTCCTCTTTGGACACCGTCGGAAAAGACCTTGCCGACGCCCTCGGCACACCCGGTCCGTCGATGGTCGTCCTCCCCGCCCTGCTGAAGATGTTCGAGCCGACCCACCTGGAGAAGAAATGACTCAGGTCCTGAATTTCGTCGACGGCGCCGAGGTACCGGCGGCGGGCTCGCGGACGCTCGATCTGGTGGATCCCGCCACCGGTGAGGTCTTCGGCACCAGCGTCCTCTCCGAGCAGTCCGATGTGGACGCCGCGCTGGCCGCCGCCGAACGGGCGTTCAAGGTGTGGCGCAAGAGCACTCCCGCCCAGCGTCAGCTCGCGCTGCTGAAGATCGCCGACGCGGTGGAGGCCCGCGCGGAGGAATTCGCCGAACTCGAAATCCGCGAGACCGGCAAGATCCGCGCCGTCGTGCTGGACGAGGAGATCCCGGAGTGCGTCAGCGCGCTGCGGTTCTTCGCCGGTGCGGCGCGGCAGCTCGAAGGCACCGCGGCCGGGGAGTACCTGCCTGGCCACACGTCCGCGATCCGCCGCGAGCCGGTCGGCGTCTGCGCGCAGATCGCGCCCTGGAACTACCCGCTGATGATGGGTGTCTGGAAGATCGCCCCCGCGCTGGCCGCGGGCAACACCGTCGTACTGAAGCCCGCGGAGACCACGCCGTCGACGGCCGTGCTGCTGGCGAAGGTCGCGGCGGAGTTCCTGCCGCAGGGCGCGTTCAACGTGCTGTGCGGCGATCGCGACACCGGCCGCGCGCTGGTGAAGCACCCGATCACCGAGCTGGTGTCGATCACCGGCTCGACCCGCGCCGGGATCGACGTCGCCACCGTCGCGGCGGCCGACCTCAAGCGCACGCACCTCGAACTCGGCGGCAACGCGCCGCTGCTGGTCTTCGGCGACGTGAACCTCGCCGAGGCGGCCGAGGGCATCGTCGGGGCGGCGTTCTACAACGCCGGGCAGGACTGCACCGCGGGCAGCCGCGTGCTGGTGGACGCGGCGATCCACGACGAGTTCGTCGCGGAGCTGACCAAGGCCGCCGCCGCGCAGACACCCGGCGAGGATTTCGGCCCGCTCAACAGCGAGGCGCAGTTCGGCCGGGTGCGCGGTCTCGTCGACCGGCTGCCGTCGCACGCCCGCGTGGAGACCGGCGGCGTGCCCGCCGGTGACCGCGGTTTCTTCTTCTCTCCCACCGTGATCTCCGGCCTGAAGCAGGACGACGAGATCGTGCGGGAGGAGATCTTCGGCCCGGTGATCACCGTCCAGTCCTTTGTGGACGAGGACGAGGCGGTGCGCCTGGCCAACGGCGTCCCGTACGGGCTCGCGTCGTCGATCTGGACCAACGACCTGTCACGCGCGACCCGCGTTTCGGGCGAACTCGACTTCGGCTGCGTCTGGGTCAACACCCACGGGCCGCTGGTCTCGGAAATGCCCCATGGCGGCTTCGGGCACTCGGGCCACGGGAAGGACCTCTCGTCCTACTCCTTCGCCGAGTACACCCGCGTCAAGCACGTCATGACCCGCTTCGCCTGAAGCCGTACCGGAGGTCCCCATGGGTGACAAGGTCACCGAAGTCGAGCAGCACGGCATCGCGCCGATCCCGCCGGAGGAACAGACATCGCGTCCGCGCGACCTGTTCCGGATGGCGTTCGGCGGCGCGAACACCTTCGCCACCATCATCCTCGGGACGCTCCCGATCGCGTTCGGCCTAAGCTTCTGGGCGGCGGTCGCGGCCACCGTCGCGGGCGTGGTCGTCGGCGCGCTGGTGCTCTCGCCGATGTCGTTGTTCGGCCCGCTCACCCGGACCAACAACGCCGTCTCCTCCGGCGCGCACTTCGGCGTCGTCGGCCGTTGTGTCGGCTCCTTCCTCTCCCTGCTGACCGCGATCACGTTCTTCGCCATCTCGGTCTGGGTGAGCGGCGACGCCGTCGCCGGGGCGGCACAACGGCTTTTCGGCTTCGACGGCGGCGAAGTGCTCCGCGGTGTCGCGTACGGCGTCATCGCGATCGCCACGCTGGTGGTGTGCATCTACGGCTACCGGTTCATGCTGCTGGTGAACCGGGTCGCCGTGGTGCTGGGCACGGCGATCATGCTGCTCGGCATCGTGGCCTACGGCGGCACTTTCGATCCCGGGTTCGCCGGCACCGGCACCTACGCGCTCGGGGACTTCTGGCCGACCTGGATCCTCGCCGCGCTCACCACGATGGCGAACCCGATCTCGTTCGGCGCCTTCCTCGGCGACTGGACGCGCTACATCCCCGCGCGCCACAGCCGCCGTTCCCTCCTGGCCGCACCGTTCCTGGCGCAGGTGGCGACGTTGCTGCCGTTCGGCTTCGGCATCGCCACCGCGACGCTGGTCGCGGATCCGGCCGACTACATCACCGGCCTGACCGCGATCTCCCCGCTCTGGTACGCGATCCCGCTGATCGTGGTCGCCCTGATCGGCGGGCTGTCGACTGGCACGACGTCGCTCTATGGGACCGGGCTGGATTTCAGTTCGATCTTCGTGAAGCTGAGCCGCGTGCAGGCGACCCTGCTGATCGGCTCGCTCAGCGTGGTGTTCATCTTCGTCGGCAATTTCGTGCTGGACATGGTCTCCAGCATCAACGCCTTCGCGACGCTGATCGTGCTGTGCACCTCGCCGTGGATGGTGATCATGATGATCGGTTTCGTGCTGCGGCGCGGGTTCTACGACCCGGACGACCTCCAGGTGTTCAACCAGGGCCGCAAGGGCGGGCGTTACTGGTTCACCCGCGGGGTGAACTGGCGGGCGATGGCCGCGTGGATCCCGGCGACGACGCTGGGCCTGCTGACCGCCAACACCCCGATGATCGCCGGGCCGTTCAAGGACATCGCGGGCGGCGTCGACATCAGCATGGTGGTGACGCTGTGCACGGCGGCGATCGCGTATCCCGTGCTGGTGAAGCTCTTCCCCGAGCCGCGGGAGGTCTACTCGTACGCGGAGCCTGTCGCGGAACCGGCCGTCGCGGTCTAGGCGCTGTCCGGTAAGTCTGTTCCGTGCCGGGTCGTGGGTGGCGTTTCGGGTTAGAAC
>NZ_JBHVKW010000164.1:0-11553 GCF_042797905.1 Amycolatopsis sp. NPDC057786 | reverse complement strand
CCCCCTTCCTTGCGCCTAACGCAAGGAAGGGGGCCTTCATGTACTTCGCGTAAGGGTCAGTCCCGCACGCGCGGGATCTGCTGCGTGACGTCCTCCGCGGTGTCGGCGACGAGGCCGGTCGCGGTGTTCGCGTGCTTCTTCTCGCGCCGCGACTTCAGGTACTCGATCACGATCGGCACCACCGAGACCAGCACGATCAGGATGAAGATCGCGTCCACGTTGTCGCGGATGAACGCGACGCCACCGAGCAGGTGACCGAGCGCGGTGATCCCGGCGGCCCACAGGATGCCGCCGATGACGGTGTAGACGAAGTACTTCTTCGGGTCCATCTTGCCGATGCCGGCGATCCAGGTGATGAACGTCCGCACGAACGGCACGAACCGCGCCAGCACGACCGCCTTCGGCCCGTGCTTCTCCAGGAAGGCGTGGGTCTGGTCCACGTACTTCTGGTTGAAGAACTTCGAATCCGGCTTGCGGAACAGCCAGGGCCCGATCTTCCAGCCGAGGCCGTAGCCGACCGCGTTGCCGATCAGCGCGGCGACGGTGACCAGGACGCACACCAGCCACAGTGGCGCCTCGATCGAGCCGTTCGCGATGAACAGGCCCGCGGTGAACAGGAGCGAGTCACCGGGCAGCACCGGGAAGATGCTGCTCTCGATGAAGATGATCAAGCAGAGGATGGTGACGACCGGAACGGTCAGTCCGCTGAGCAGGTGCTGCGGGTCCAGCCACTCCGGCAGGAGGCCCATCGTCGTCACGGTGTTCTGCGCCAGGATCACACCAAAACGGTACAGGGTGACGCTGAGTGCCCTGACCCGGCGGGACAGGGCGGCTCAGATCAGCGTGAGCAGCCCGATCACGGAGCCGGCGGCGAGCCCCAGCAGGACAGCCAGCAGCAACACCCAGTACGCGGGCAGAGGCGGGCTGCTCGGTGAAGGTGCCGGACGCTCCGCCAGCCTGGCCGTTTCCGCGTCCTCCAGCGCGACGCGCTCCCGTTCGAGCGAGTCGGCACCGGCGCCGGACAACAGCCCGTACTGAAGCGGCAGCTCGTGTTCTCCGGGAGACCCGAGGTTACTCTCGGTGTCCGTTTCGGCCGGTTTGTCCGTGGTCGTCTCGGAGGCCCGCTCCGCCGAAGGGGCGAAGACGGCTTGAGCGCGCAGGGCGTCGGCTAGGAGCTTCTCCGGGTCCTTGGGCTCGCTCATCCGGACTCCTTTCGCCGCTACCCGTCGCTGACCGACACACCGCCTTCGACCGCCCCGCTCAGTGGGGCCGTGGCGCTCAATGTAGCCGCAGCGTCGTCCTTGACCCACTCGCCCTGACGAAGCACCTTGACCGGCCGCAGGTCGCGGTCGAGCACGACGACGTCGGCCGCGAGCCCGGCGCGCAGCGAGCCGGTCCGGTCGGCGATGCCGAGCAGTTCGGCGGGGCGCCCGGAGGTCGCGCGGACGGCGTCGAGCAGGTCGATACCCGCCCCGCGGACCAGGTTGCGGAAGGCCGCGTCCATGGTCAGCGTGCTGCCCGCCAGTGAACCGTTGCCCGCCAGGGTGGCGACACCGTCACGGACGTCGACCTCGAGGCGGCCGAGGATGTAACTGCCGTCGGCGGCGTCGGTGGCCGACATGGCGTCGGTGATGAGCACGGTCCGGCCCTTGCCCGCGTGGTGCGCGGCCAGCCGCAGCACGGTCGGGTGCACGTGGACGAGGTCGCAGATCAGTTCGACGGTGATGCGCTCGTCGTCGAGGAGCGCGCCGATCGGGCCGGGTTCGCGGTGGTGGAGAGGCCGCATGGCGTTGAAGAGGTGGGTCGCGACGGAGGCGCCCGCGTCGATCGCGGGAATGATCTGGTCCTCGACGCCGTCGGTGTGCCCGATGGCGGCGATGACGCCCGATTCGGCCAGCTGCCGGACCGCCTTGATCCCGCCGTGCAGTTCGGGGGCGAGGGTGACCATCCGGATGTCGCCGCGGCCGGCGCCGAGCAGCGCGTTGACCGTGGCCGTGTCCGGCTCGATCAGCGTCGCCGGGTCGTGTGCTCCGCAGCGCGCCTTGGAGATGAAGGGTCCTTCAAGGTGAATTCCGGCAAGTTCACCCTCTTGGACCAGCTCGCGCAGTGCCGCGATCTGGTCCCTGAGCACCGGGACGGGATCCGAGACCAGACTGCCGAGCATGGTCGTGGTCCCGTGCCGCCGATGCGCGCGGATCGCGCGGAGCAGTTCCTCGGGGTTCGCGCTGGAGAACGACCCGCCACCGCCGCCGTGGCAGTGGGTGTCGACGAAGCCGGGCACGACCAGGCACCCGTCGACGTCCACGCGGTCGATGTCCGGGGGTGTCCCGGAACCGACTTGGACGATCTTGCCGGCGGCGATAGCCAGCCAGCCGTCGTCGAGTACACGGTCCGGGGCGACGACCCGGCCGCCCACGATCACGAAATCTCCGGCGCCTCTCACGCCCCCCAGCATATATTGGTCTGGACCAAGCATGGCGGCACAACCCAGCGCTCGAGATCAATGCCGGGTGTCAGTTCGGCGACTGCATCGCTTTCTGCAGTGCCTCCAGCGCCCGGCTGGCGGTTGACTTAACGGTACCTTTCGAGATGCCCGCGGCTTCGGAGATTTCGGCCTCACTCAGCCCACCGTAGTAACGGAGGACCAGAACCTCGCGCTGGCGAGGGGGCAGTTTGGACAAAGCGCTCACGACGGCCTGATGTTCACTCGACAGCATGGCGAGGCTTTCGGCCGAACGCGCGTTGACGGCGTGCGGTGCGACGTACTCGCGCGCGGTCTTGCGGCGGCGCAGCACACTGCGTGATCCGTTGACCACGGCGGTGCGCAGGTATCCGACGGCGGCGGCGGCGTCGCGCAGGCGTCCCCAGTTGCGGTGCAGGCCGGTGAAGGCCTCCTGGACGACGTCTTCGGCGGTCGCGGGTTCGTCCACGAGCAGGATGGCCAGCCGGACGAGCCGCATCCGGTGCTGGCGATAGAGATCCTCAAGGGTCAGCGGTGCCGCAGGCGGCGGAGGCGTGACCGGTCCGTCCATGGTGCGCAAGTGGCCGAGGGTCGCCTCGACACTGCGTTCCGCATTGCCCTCGAGCATGTACCCCTACCTGTTCATTTACCCCTTTGAAGCACAACCAGTGCATGGCGCCCGATCAGCGTATCGGGTGGGGCGGGAGTCCTGCCTGATCGGATCCTGAGAAGCTGGGGCGTCCGTTGGAGCGACCTTGGAGATGTCGATGGCCTGGTTCCTGGTGGAGATCACGTACGTGCAGGAGAAGCTGGCGGACGTGCGTCCCCGGCACCGGGAATTCCTTTCCCGCCTCGCCGACCAGGGCGTCGTCGCGCTCGGTGGCCCGCTGGGCGACGGTTCCGGCGGTATCTCGATGTACCAGGCGGCGGACGAGGCGGCGCTGATGGAGATCATCGACCAGGATCCGTACCACCTCGAAGGTGTCGTCGCGAAGCGGACCGTGCGCGAGTTCAAACCGGTGATCGGGTCCTGGATCCCGAAGGAAGCCTGACGGCTCAGAGATCGAGGGTGACCGGCTCGCGTTCGACACAGACCCGGACGCGGTCGCCGGTCACCGTCGGCAGCTCGCACGTCCCGCAGAAGCCCTGACGGCACGAATACGCGATACCGGGCACGGTTTCGCGCAGGATGTCGAGCGCCGACCGGTCGGCGGGCACGTCCAAAATCCTGCCGCTGCGAGCCAGTTCGACACGGAACGGCTCACCGCCGACGATCGGCGGCGCCGAGAACCGTTCGAAGAACACCGGCCCCGAACTCCGCAGCGCGGCGTCGGTCCGGACGCCGACGATCATCGGAACCGGGCCGCAGCAATAGATCGGCGCGCCTTCCGGTGCTCCTTCGAGCAACTCCGCGCCCGAAGCGGGGATCCCGTAGTCCGTGTCCGGACGAATCCGGACACGGTCGCCGAAGCGGGACAATTCGTCCAGAAACGGCATCGAGGCCTCGTCACGGCCGGTGTAGACCAGCCGCCAGTCCGCGCCCGCCGCGGCGGCCTGCCGCACCATCGGCAGAATCGGCGTGATCCCGATACCGCCCGCGATGAACAGATACGCCGGGCTCGCCACGAACGGAAACGCGTTGCGCGGGCCGCGCGCCGTGATCCGGGCGCCCTTCTTCAGCGCGTGCACCGCCGTCGAGCCCTCGCCCAGCAAGCGGACACCGACGCGGTACGCAGAGCGGTCGTCCGGATCACCGCACAGGGAGTACTGACGGACCAGCCCCGGCCGCGGCGAAAGATCGATATGGGCGCCGGGTCGCCATCGCGGCAGCGGTTCGCCGTGTTCGTGCACCAGCCGCAGGCCGGCGACGCCGTCGGCTTCGCGACGGACATCGTCGACGACCAGCGGGAGGTCACGGTCGACGACGGCCACCGGCGGCCGGCGGCGGCCGCTCACCCCGCTGAGCCTGCGGTACAGCGCGACGACACCGGTCAGCGACGCCATCGCGCGGTCGGTGCGCCCGCTGCCGTCGAGCCGCAGGGGCCGGGTCGGCGGCGTCACCGGGGTTCGTCGGCGGCCAGTGCGGCCGGGGAACTCGCGAGGTACGCGACCGCCTGATCGGTGTTGCCGGTTTCGGTGGGGTGATAGGACTTCCGGAAGTACGGCCGGATCTCGCGCCGCAACTGCCTTCCCGACGGCAGGAGCCCGAGCTTCGCCACGCGCAGATAGGTCCGGAAACTCGTCTTGCCCGGCCGCGTCGGGTCGTTCTTCATGAGGAACCTGGTGCCCCGCAAGAAAACCCAGGCGAGCACCGGCGTCACCACGAGCATGCTGCGCACGCGTCGGGTGTAGCGGCCGTCGAGATGCATGAACAGATCGAAGGCGACAGAGCGGTGCTCGACCTCTTCGGCGCCGTGCCAGCGCAGGAGATCCAGCATCGTCGGGTCGGCGCCGGCCTTGTCGAGCGCTTCGGCGTCGAGGATCCACTGGCCGAGGAACGCGGTGTAGTGCTCGATGGCGGCGACGATGGCGAGCCGTTCGATCAGCCATTCTTCGCGCAGTTTGGCGGAAAGCTCCCGATCGCCGAGCAGGCGGCGGAACATCCACTCCATCTGCGCGATATACGGCCGCACGTGCACGCCCGCCGCTTCGAGGTGTGCGGCGGCGCCGTCGTGCGCCTCGGCGTGCATGGCCTCCTGGCCGATGAAGCCGAGGACGTCCTCCTTGAGCCGCTCGTCGCGAATCAGCGGCACGGCCTGCTTGAACACCTCGACGAACCAGCGCTCGCCCTCCGGCAGCGCCAGATGCAGCACGTTGATCGTGTGCGTCGCCTGCGGTTCGCCGGGGATCCAGTGCATCGGCAGCGACGCCCAGTCGAATTCGACGTCGCGAGCGTGCAGGACGATCTGCTCGTGGTCCGTCACGAAGACCTCCCGCTGAGTTCGTAGTCGCTCGGGTCGACCTTGCGGGTTTCGAGCCAATAGCGCCAGGTGAAGCCCGGCCAGATCGTCCGGTTGACGCCCTTCGCGTCGAGGTACCAGCTCTTGCAGCCGCCCTGGGTCCACACGCCCTTGACGAGTTTGTCCTGGATCTCGCGCTGGAACTTCTCCTGCACACCGGCGCGGACGTCGAGCGCGGCGGCACCACGCGAGTCGGCGAGTTTGATGGCGTCGACTACGTAGCGCGCCTGCGACTCGATCATGAAGACCACGGAGTTGTGGCCCAGCGCGGTGTTCGGGCCGAGCAGGAAGAACAGGTTGGGGAAGCCGGAAACGGTGATGCCCTTGTGCGTGTGCATCCCTTCGGTGGCCCATTCCTTGGCGAGGTCGCGGCCGTCGACTCCGGTGATGTCCAGGTATTCCAAGGCATCCGTGACCTTGAACCCGGTGCCGTAGATGATCGCGTCGACCTCGTGCTCGACGCCGTTCCCGTCGACGACGCTGTGCGCCTTGACTTCCCGCACGCCTTCGGTGTTGACGTCCACATTGGACCGGTTGATCGCCGGGTAGTAGTCGTTGGAGATCAGCACCCGCTTGCAGCCCATGGTGTAGTCCGGGGTGACCTTCTTGCGCAGCTTCGGATCCTTGATGGCCTTGCCGATGTGCCGCTTCGCGATCACCTCGCCGGCCTTCATGATCGCGGGGTGGCCGTTGAAGCCGACGGCGCGCACTTCGAGGAACCAGTACAACGCGTTGCGGTAAAGCCGTTGCACGCCGGGAATCCGGCGGAACGCGGTCTTGGCCCAGCCAGGCATGGCGTGGTCGGGCTTCGGCATGATCCACGGCGGTGTGCGCTGGAACAGCGTCAATTCGTCGACCTCGGGGGCGATCTTCGGGACGAACTGGATCGCGCTCGCGCCGGTGCCGACCACGGCGACCTTCTTGCCGCGCAGGTCGTACTCGTGGTTCCACTGCGCGGAATGCCAGGTCTGGCCCTTGAACTTCTCGATCCCGGGCAGCTGGGGCACCTGCGGGATGTGCAGGCCGCCGACGCCCGAGACCAGGAACTGAGCCTCGAACTCACCCGATTTGGTGTGCACGTGCCAGCGGCGCTCGGTCTCGTCCCAGGTCGCGCCGGTGAGCTCGACGCCGAAGCGGATCTTGCGCCGCAGCCGGTACTTGTCGGTGACGTCCTTGAGGTACTGGAAGATCTCGGGGGCGGGCGAGAACGACCGCGACCAGTCCGGGTTCTGCTCGTACGAGAACGAGTACATGTGGGACTGCACGTCGCAGGCGCAGCCGGGGTACGAGTTGTCGCGCCACGTACCGCCGACTTCGTCCGCCTTCTCCAGGATCACGTAGTCGGAGATCCCGGCCTTTTCGAGCTGGATGGCCTGGCCGAGCCCGGAGAAACCGGTGCCCACGATCACGACCTTGAAACGCTCGGTCATCTGGCAATCCTCCACTTCGAGGCGTTCGTGCCCAGATGACGTTACCTCAAGTAACAGTTACTTTCTAGTACTACCTACCCGTCAGTATGTCCCGCCGAGCTTCGTGTGGTCCCAGCTCACGATCTTCGTCGGCCGGAAAATCAGCCCGATCCGCTTCGGGGCCTGCTTGCCGATGAAGTCCTCGAGCTCGTCGGGGACAGGGTCGCCCGGCTTCGCGCCCGCGTAGCGCTGCATGAGCTGGATACCCATCTGGGTGACCATGGCCGTATCGGTGATGACCTCGACGTCCGCTTCGAGCGAGACTCCGCGCAGCTTGTCGTAGCTCTCGCCGTCCTCGATGAGCACGGTCGCGCGGGGGTCGCGCTCCAGGTTCTTCGCCTTCTGGGATGTGCCATAAGTCCAGGTCGCGACGCCGGACTCGTGCGGGTAGTACCAGAGCGGCGCCAGATGCGGGCGGCCGTTCGGGCCGATCGTCGCGACGTTGATGACCTTCTGCTCGTCGAGGTAGGCGGCGAGTTCGTCAGGTGACATGCGGATCTGGTCGCGACGGGACATACGGTTACCCCTTTTTCGTGGCGGCCCGGCCTGCCTGACCGGTTATTGAAGATTCGTACGCGCCGCGCTGCTCGATGTCCACGAGTGCGGCCGCGTCGGCCTTCTTGATCCGGCCCTTCGCACCGATCTCGATGATCGGCGGCAGGAACGCGCGGATCAGCTTCAGGCCGCCGACCCAGCGGGGAACGTGGACGGTGCGGGCGCGTTTGTTGACCCCGGCCTGGAGGTGGTCGAGCGCGACCGACAGCGGGTAGGTCTTGCCGAGCAGGCCGGGCATGCCGGCGCGGAGCTTGCCGAAGACGGGGTGCTGGTCGGCGCTCTCGACGAGGTCGGTGCGGATCCAGGTCGGGTGCGCGACGCCGACCTTCACGCCGAGGTGCGCGACTTCGGCGCGGAAGCTGTTGCAGAACGCCTCGACGCCCGCCTTCGCGGCGGCGTAGTTGGCCATGCCCGGCGCGTGCGTGATCGCGGCCAGCGAGGAGATCGCGAGCAGGTAGCCCTTGCGGTCGATGACATGCGGAAGGGTGACGCGGAAGGTGCGCCAGACGCCGAGCAGGTCGACCTCGATGACCTTTTCGAAGGCGGCCGGATCCACCGACCGGACGAAACCGGAGGTCGCGATGCCTGCGTTCGCGATGACGATGTCGATCCCGCCGAAGTGCTCGACGACGCCCGCGGTGGCCCGCTCAAGGTCGTCCCAGCTGGTGACGTCGGCTTCCCAGGCGTGGGCGCTGGGGCCGATCTTGTCGGCGACCGCCTGCTGTTCCTTGGCTTCGATGCCGACCAGAGCGACCTTCGCGCCCTGCGCGGCCAGGCGCTCGGCGAGCCCCGCGCCGATGCCCCTCGCGGCGCCGGTGATCAGGACGACCTTGCCGTTCACGCTGTTCTTGGCCACGTTGCCTCCTCGTCCGAGCCCTAAGGCTTTCGGACGGTACCTCAACCTACCCGGAGTAAGCTACCCGCAAGTAAGTCCACATCCAGTCCTCTGAATGCGGGGGTTGTCAGCGCGAGGCGGCGGTGAGGGCGTCGATCTCGTCGGCGGTGAGGGTCAGGTCGACGGCGGGCAGGAGGTCGTTCAGCTGCTCGACCGAGCGGGCGCTCGCGATGGGCGCGGTGACGGTCGGCCGCGCGAACAGCCAGGCGAGGGCAACGGCGGCGACCGGGACGCCGTGGGACGCCGCGACCTCGTCGAGCGCCGAGAGCACCCGCTCGCCACGTTCGTCCAAATAGGACGAAGCGCGGGCGGCGCGCGGGCTGTCGCCGAGGTCGTCCTTCGACCGGTACTTCCCGGCGAGAAAACCCTTGGCCAGCGAGAAATACGGCAGCGTGGTCAGTCCTTCGCGGTCGACCGTCGGCGCCAGGTCGCGCTCGTAGTCCCGCTCGACGAGGTTGTAGTGCGGTTGCAGCGCGACGAACTTCGCCAGCCCCTCACGGTCCGAAATGGACAATGCTTCGCTCAGCCGTTCGGCGGAGTAGTTCGACGCCGCGATGTAGCGGACCTTGCCCGCGCGCACGAGCGCGTCGAAGGCCCGCAGCGTCTCCTCGATCGGGGTGTCCGGATCGTCGATGTGCGCGTAGTAGAGGTCGATATGGTCGGTACGGAGCCGTCGCAGCGAGTCTTCTGCCGCCGCCGCGATGTTCGCCGCCGACAGGCCCTTCCGCTCTTCCCACATACCGGTCTTGGTCGCGATGACGACGTCGTCGCGGCGGCCTCGGCGGGCCAGCCAGTCGCCGATGATCGTCTCGGAGCCGCCCTTGGAGTACAGGTCGGCGGTGTCGATGAAGTTGCCGCCCGCCTCGGTGTAGGCGTCGAGGACGGCGAACGACTGCTGCTGGTCCGCGGTCCAGCCGAAGACGTTGCCGCCGAGGTTGATCCCACGGACGTCGAGGTCGGTGTTCCCGAGTTTCGCCATACCCCGAACTTAAGGGAAGACATCGCCCCTTCGCGGCGTTACCTCGGTCCATGGGAATCGAACTCGGCAGGATCGGCATCTGGCAGCACGAATCCGTCTTCACCCCGGAGATCGCCCGTGAGCTGGAGGAACTCGGCTACGGCGCGATCTGGCTCGGAGGCTCACCGGACGGCGACCTCGTGAAGGCGGAGGAGCTGCTCGACGCGACGAAGACGATCAAGGTCGCCACCGGCATCGTCAACATCTGGAAGGACGACGCGGCCACGGTCGCCGAGTCGTACAAGCGCATCGAGGCGAAGCACCCGGGCCGTTTCCTGCTCGGTGTCGGCGCCGGGCACCGCGAGCACACCGCGGAGTTCAAGAAGCCGTACGCGGCGCTGGTCGAGTACCTCGACGCTCTCGACGCCGCCGGGGTGCCCGTCGAAGGCCGCGCGCTCGCCGCGCTCGGCCCGAAGGTGATCAAACTCGCAGGAGACCGTACGGCGGGCGCCCACCCGTACCTGATGACGCCCGAGCACACTCGCCAGGCGCGCGAGATCCTCGGCGAAGGACCACTGCTCGCACCCGAGCAGAAGGTCGTCCTCGAGACCGATCCGGCGAAGGCCCGTGAGATCGGGCGTGGCTCCGTCAAGTTCTACCTCGGCCTCGTCAACTACACGAACTCGCTGCGGAAACTCGGTTTCACCGACGAAGACCTGGCGGGTGAGGGCAGTGACAAGCTGGTCGACGCGCTGGCCGTGCACGGCGACGCCGAGACGGTCGCCCGCGGTGTCACCGCGCATATCGAAGCCGGGGCGGACCACGTCAACATCCAGGTACTGAACCAAGACCCCCTGCCGGTCTACCGGGCGCTCGCCGCGGTCCTCCTCTGACGCGACGGCTGTAGGCACCTCCCGGCCGACCTCGTACGATGCGGCCGAGAGGTGCACCAGCCTGCTTCGAGGAGGAGTAAACGATGCCCATCGCCACCCCCGAGGTCTACGCGGAGATGCTCGACCGGGCGAAGGCGAACGAATTCGCCTACCCGGCCATCAACGTGACTTCGTCGGAGACCCTGAACGCCGCCATCCGCGGGTTCGCCGAGGCGGAGAGCGACGGGATCATCCAGTTCTCCACCGGCGGCGCCGAGTTCGCGTCCGGCCAGAAGGTCAAGGACATGGTGACCGGTTCGGTCGCGCTCGCCGAGTTCGCCCAGGTCGTCGCAGCCAAGTACGACGTGAACGTCGCGCTGCACACCGACCACTGCCCGAAGGACAAGCTCGACGGCTTCGTCCGCCCGCTGATCGAGATCTCGGCGGAGCGCGTCAAGAACGGTCAGCACCCGCTGTTCCAGAGCCACATGTGGGACGGCTCCGCGATCGACCTCGACGAGAACCTCGAGATCGCGCAGGAGCTGCTCGCCAAGGCCGCGGCCGCGAACGTCATCCTCGAGGTCGAGATCGGCGTCGTCGGCGGCGAGGAAGACGGCGTCGAAGCCGAGATCAACGAGAAGCTGTACACCGCCGAGGGCGACTTCCTGAAGACGATCGACGCGCTCGGTTCCGGCGAGAACGGCCGCTACCTGCTGGCCGCGACCTTCGGCAACGTGCACGGCGTCTACAAGCCCGGCAACGTGAAGCTGCGCCCGGACGTACTCAAGGGCGGCCAGGAGGCGGCGGCGAAGAAGCTCGGCCTCGCGGCCGGTTCGAAGCCGTTCGAGCTCGTGTTCCACGGCGGTTCCGGCTCGCTGCCGGAGGAGATCCGCGAGGCGGTGTCGTACGGCGTCGTGAAGATGAACGTCGACACCGACACGCAGTACGCCTTCACCCGGCCCGTCGCGGACCACTTCTTCAAGAACTACGACGGTGTCCTGAAGATCGACGGCGAGGTCGGCAACAAGAAGGTCTACGACCCGCGTAGCTACCTGAAGGCCGCCGAGGCCGGCATGGCCGCACGCGTCGTCGAGGCCGCTCAGTCGCTGGGCTCCGCGGGCAAGAAGCTCTGACCAGTTCTGGTCTGGATGGTGAAGGGAGCTTTCACCGCATGACACGAGGTAAAGGCTCCCTTCACTTCGTGACATGCGGCGAAAGTCCCTTTCGGCCTCCCGTACGCCAGAACGTGTCGCTCCGGGGCTGCGTCACGCTCGACCAAGATCAGCACTCTGTCGGTCCGAGGCTCCGTGAAATGTCGGTGCCGTCCGCCGATCTCGCAAGTACGTGAAGGCCCCCTTCACTGCGCTAGACGCAGTGAAGGGG
>NZ_JBHVKW010000163.1:0-11843 GCF_042797905.1 Amycolatopsis sp. NPDC057786 | reverse complement strand
CCTTGCGCCTGGCGCAAGGAAGGGGGCCTTCATGTACTTGGGGAAGAAGCTCAGGCGCCTTCGACGCCGATGTCGAACGCCGACTCGCTGTCGGCCTTCGAGTACGAGCGGAACGCGATATGCGTGACCGTGTTCAGCACGCCGGGGACCTTGCCGATCTTCGCCGGGATCAGATCCGCGAGGTCTTCGTGGGCCGCGACGCGGACCGAAGCGATCAGGTCGACGTCGCCCGCGCAGGAGTAGACCTCGCGGACGCCCTCGATATCCGCGATCGCCTGTGCCGCCTCGGGGATGGCATCGGCCTCTACCTGGATCAGCACGATCGCCGTGATCAAAGGGTCCTCCTACGTCGGTGAATCCGGTGCTGGAATCCTAGCCCGGCACGCGTTCCAGTGCCGTCGCGCTCGCCGCCAGATCGAGCCATTCCTGCCAGCCGCCCGCGGCTGCGGGCTCCGCCCAGGGACGCGTCGTGCGCACGAGCCGGACACCAGGGCGGGTCAGCCAGCGCAGGAGGATGCCGATCTCCTCCGGGATCGCGCCGAAAAGCGGGCCGGGCCCCGGGATCACCGTCTCCGCCGAGGCCACGAGCATCTCGACGACCGGCATCGGCGGCACCCCGCGCCGCGCGACCCCCGCCGACGCGAGCCTGCCGTGCCGGATCACCGCCAGTTCCCAGCCGCCGTTCCCGTCCGGCCCGGCCGCGATCAGCTCCGGGATGCCCGCCAGCGCCGACTGCCGATGCGCGCGCCCGACCGCGCGGATCAGCCCGGCCAGCTGATCGCGATGCTGTGCGGCCTGTTCGTAGTGCTCCGCCGCCGCGAGCCGGGCCAGCTGATCGGCGGCGGCCCGCAACGGACGTCCGTCCGTCCCGGCGATGAGCCCGGACACCGCCAGCACACTCGGCCGGTACGCCTCGACAGTCTGCTTCCCGGCGCACGGCGCTCCGCAGCGGCCGAGCTCGGCGAGGACACAGGGTGTCCCGTTCGGCGCCGTCGCCGAGATGCGCTGGGTGCACGTCCGCAGGCCCGAGGCGCCGGCGAGGGTGTCCGCGGCGGTCCGGGCGTCGGTCTGGGTGCGAAAGGGCCCCAGCATCCCGTCTCGCGGCATGCGGACCACCGACAGGCGGGGGAACGCCTCCTCGGTCAGCGCGACCCACCACGCGTGCCGTGGGTTCTTGGAACGGCGGTTGTACATCGGGCGGTGGGCGGCGATCAGCCGTAGTTCCCGGACGGCGGCCTCCAGCGCGTGCGCGCATTCCACCGCGTCGACCCGTTCGGCGAGCGCGACCATCTCCCGGATCCGGCCGCGGCTCTCCGAACCGGTGAAGTACTGCCGGACCCGGCGGCGCAGATCGGACGACGTCCCGACGTAGAGGACCTCGTCGCTCGGACCGCGGAACAGGTAGACGCCGGGCCTCGACGGCAGGTGCTCGGCCAGCGAGCGTTTGCGGCGCTGGGCGGCGGTCACCTCGGGCAGGTAGTCCAGCAGTTCCTCGAGGGTGTGGACGCCGAGGTTGCCCACCCGTTCCAGCAGGGCGTGCAGGACGTCGACGGTGGCGCGCGCGTCCGCGAGCGCGCGGTGGTTGGGCGTCGTGCGCGCGCCGAACAACGCGGCCAGCGCGGAAAGCCGGTAGCTGGGCGTCTCGTCGCGGGAGATGACCCGGCGGGCGAGCCGGACCGTGCAGACGACGGCCGTCTTCGGCCAGTGGTAGCCGTGGCCTTCGCACGCCGCGCGCATGAAACCGGTGTCGAAGGCGGCGTTGTGCGCGACGAGCACGGCACCGGAGATGAACTCGAGGAACGCGGGCAGCACGCGCTCGATCCGGGGAGCGTCGTAGACCATCGCGCCGGTGATGCCGGTGAGCTCGACGATCTGCGGCGGGATCGGCATCCCCGGATTGACGAAGGTGGCGAATTCGCCGACGACCTCGCCGGCGCGGATCTTGACCGCCCCGATCTCGGTGATCCCGTCCGGACCGGGTTTCGTTCCCGTCGTCTCCAGGTCGAATACGACGAAAGTGATGTCCCGCAAAGGAGTTCCCAGCTCGTCGAAGGCGAGTTGCGCCGCGCCGGGCCGCCGTCCGCTGTCCATGGTCGGGCACAGTAGGGGCGGGCACCGACAATCCCGGGCGTCCCATCCAGCGCGCCCCGAGGGCATGGGGCCTACGCTGGAGCGATGCAACCGCAGCCCGCAGTGCCCGAATCGCCCGAGGACGCCACCGGCGGCCCCTCGGGTGTCGTGGCGTCCGCGGGTGCGCAGGAGCCGTCCGAGGAGTTGCCTGCCGAAGGCTGGACGTCCTTGCCCGAGACCGTACGCGAGCGGATCGCCGAGCTCGCGGCCGCCGCCGTCGGCAAGCTGCCGGTCGCCGACGTGCCGAGGCAGCTGCGCCCGGTCGCGAAGTTCGCGCCGGCGAAACGCGCGAAACTCGGCGGGACGGCGTTGCTCGCCGCGTTGGGGGAGTCCTCGCAGTTCCGGGTCGCGGTCACCGAATGGCTGCGCGACCACCGCAAGGACGCCCTCGACCCGAACGCCCCCGATTCCGTCGCCGCCGCGGCCGCCGCCGTGCTCCTCGGCGAGTCCGGCGCGGCCGGACGGGTTCGGCTGGTGGCGAAGAACGCCGAGGAGACGGCGTTGCGCGCCGAACGCGATGCCGCGCTGGCCCGCAACCAGCGGCTGGAGGCCGAGCTGGCGCAGGTGCGCGAAGAGTTGCGCGAGGCCAAGGAGATCGCGAGCGGCGCGCGGGGAGAACGCGACGCCGAGGTCGAGAAACTACTGAAGCGTTTGCGGGAACAAGGTGTCCAGCTGCGCCAGGCGAAGGACGCCGTCGCCGAGGCTCACGCTCAGCTGGAGAGCGGCGGCGCTGAGAGCGCTGAGGAGATCAAGGCGCTGAAGGCCCAGCTGGATCGTGAGAGGCAGCGTGTCGCGGCAGAGCGGGCGCGGGCCGAGAAGGCCGTCACGGACGCCGAGATCGCCCGTCAGTCCGCCCGTGAGGCGCGTCAGGCCGACGAGGTCAGGCTCGGGTTGCTGCTGGACACGATCGAAGGCGCCGTCGGCGGGCTGCGCCGGGAACTTTCGGTGAGCGCGCGGGGGCAGCGGCCGGCGGACATGGTCCGCGGCGCGACGTCGGGTATCGGGGCGGGCGGCAAGATCCAGGACGTCACCGGGCTCGACCGGCATCTCGCGTTGCCCAACGTGCACCTGATCGTCGACGGCTACAACGTCACGAAGACCGGATATCCGGAGCTGGCGCTGTCCGACCAGCGCGACCGGCTGATCCACCAGCTTTCCGCGCTCGCCGCGCGGACTTCGGCCGAGGTCACCGTGGTGTTCGACGGCGCCGGTGTGCTTTCCGTGCCCGCGGCGGTGCCGCGCGGGGTGCGGGTGCTGTTCTCCGAGCGCGGTGTTCTCGCGGACGACGTCATCCGGTCCCTGGTCGCGGCGGAGCCGCCAGGGCGGCCGATGGTGGTCGCCAGCACGGACCGGGCGGTGGCGGACTCGGTGCGGCGCAAGGGCGCGCACCCGGTGCCTTCCGCGGTGCTGGTGTCGCGGCTCAGCCGGGTCTAGATCTCGCGACACGCGTGATCGAAGCCGTAACTCGCGTGACAGGAGGCGTAACTCGCGTGATTGAAGGCGTACCGGGTCCAAACACGCGAGTTACGCCTCTGATCACGTGAGTTACGGCTGGACGCACGTGCCGTCCCGGCGGGCTCACGAGGCAGAAACTGTCGGTGGTCGCTCTTAATGTGCACCTCACCACTGAAAGTGAGGAGCCCGAGATGCAGGACAAGGCCATCGCCGATATAGCGGACATAGAGACGCTCGTCATCGATTGCGACCGGTGCGCGGTCCGCGGTGACGCATGTCATGACTGTGTCGTCAGCGTTCTCCTCGGCGCGCCGCCGTCGCTCGAATGGGACGCCGACGAACGGAAAGCGGTCGACGCGCTCGCGGAAGCCGGGATGGTCCCGCGCCTCCGGATGGTCGCGATCGTGGAGCAGGAGCACCGGAAAACGGCCTGAGACACGCCACTACCGGGACATTCGACGAGTGGTCGATCCGATCGGGTGAACGGTAGGTAGTCGCGATAGGCCCCAGGATGTAACGCCCGTCACATGTTTCCGCTCATGCTGGTCCGAAGGTGTTTCGGCGCATCACGGAGAGTTTTTGCGCCTGCCATGGTGGACGTGGTGCCCGTGGTTTCGTAACCTGTCCGAGATCTCGTGGCCGGAAGTCGTCGCCAGACGACGACACGGGATCGCCACCGAGGCAGCTTTGTCGGGGAGTTGCATCAGAACCAGCCGTGCGCCAAACCTGTTGCGATAGCTCTCGGCCAGGCGCAAGGCGGGAACGCGGGGAACCGCGCGGGCCTCACGGCCGGCGACGCGGCTTCGCGGAAGAGGGCCCCCGACCTCTTCGTCCCGGGTTCCGAGTCGGTGGCCGACAGCAAAGGAGACACGCGCGACCGTGCAGTCGCATCCAGTGAAGCGCGTGGTGTCAGGAGCATTGGCCGCGGCCGCGGTGATCACCGCGGTGACCGTCGTCCAGGCCCCCGCCACTGCAGCCCCAGGCCCCGCCCTCCAACAACCCCCGTCCGGCTCGGACGCGCTCGCCAAGTACCGCGACCTCGCGGCACAGGCGGAGAAGGCGAACGAAGACCTCCTCAAGGCGAAGGACGACCTCGCCGCGAAGCAGAGCGAGCTCGACAAGGCGACCGCCGACGCCGCCGCCGCCAAGGAACTCGGCGTCAAGGCGGCCGGTGACGAGAAGACGTTCCAGGCCGAGGTGAACCGGTTCGCCGGTGCCTCCTTCACCAGCGGTGTGCAGCTGAACAAGCTGTCGTCGCTGCTGTCGGGCGCCTCGACCCAGGACTTCCTGGAGCGCTCCTCGGCGCTCGAGGTCCTCGCCGCGAACAAGAACACCGCGCTGAACAACCTGAGCGGTGCCGTCGCCCAGGCCGCGGCCGCCGCCAAGCAGGCGGCGGACGCGCAGAACGCGGCGACCGCCGCCCGTGACACGGCCGCCAAGCTGACCACGGACATCGAGGCGCGGCAGAAGACGCTGAACGACCAGCTCGCGGAGATCCAGCGCGCGAGCAACAACCTCAGCGCCTCGGATCGCAACGCTCAGAAGGACAAGGGCGGCGCGTTCCCCAACGTGCCCGCTCCGGGTCCCGCCGCGGCGACCGCGCTGGCGGCCGCGAAGAGCAAGCTCGGCAGCCCGTACGGCTGGGGCGACACCGGGCCGTCGTCGTTCGACTGCTCCGGTCTGATGCTCTGGGCGTACAAGCAGGCCGGTCTCACCCTGCCGCGGTCCAGCCGTCAGCAGTCGACCTTCGGCGCCGCTGTGCAGCGTTCGCAGCTTCAGCCGGGCGACCTGGTGTTCTACAACTCGCCGGTCTCGCACGTCGGCATGTACGTCGGCAACGGCATGATGGTGCACGCGCCGACCACCGGTGACGTCGTCAAGGTGTCGCCGCTGCAGAACAACTACGTCGGCGCCCGTCGCCCGACGGCCTGACGAACGACCGAAACGGGGCGGTACCGCGCAGGCGGTGCCGCCCCTTTCGCGTGCCAGGGGCCAAGTAGCCTGCAGGGGTGCTGAGGACCCTGCTGGTGACCAACGACTTCCCGCCCCGGCCAGGCGGTATCCAGAACTACCTGAACTCGCTGGCCACCCGCCTGCCCGCGGACGACCTGGTGGTCTACGCGCCGTCCTGGGAATCGAGCACCGGCTCACACGGCGAATTCGACGCCGCCGCCCCGTTCGAGGTGGTGCGCCATCCGACGTCGCTGATGCTGCCGACCCCGGACGTGCTCAAACGGGCCAAGGAGATCATGCGCGCCCGCGACTGCGAGGCCGTCTGGTTCGGCGCCGCGGCGCCGCTGGCGTTGCTGGGGCATCCGCTGCGGTCGGCGGGCGCCCGCCGGGTCCTGGCGTCGACGCACGGCCACGAGGTCGGCTGGTCGATGCTGCCGGGCTCCCGGCAGGCGTTGCGGCGGATCGGCGACACCGTCGACGTGATCACCTACGTCAGCAAGTACACGCGCTCCCGGTTCTCGGCCGCCTTCGGCCCGATGGCGGGGCTGGAAATGCTCCCGTGCGGCGTGGACACCGCGCTCTACCGCCCGGATCCGGCCGCGGGCAAGGAGATCCGCGAACGGCACGGGCTGGGCGACCGTCCGACGATCGTGTGCGTTTCGCGGCTGGTCCCGCGCAAGGGCCAGGACATGCTGATCAAGATCCTGCCCGAACTCCGCAAGCGGATCCCGGACGTGGCGCTGCTGATCGTCGGCGGCGGCCCGTACCGCAAGACCCTCACCGGGCTCGTCGACGCGCTGGGTGTCGAGGACAGCGTCGTCATCACCGGATCGGTGCCGTGGAAGGAACTGCCCGCGCACTACAACGCGGGTGACGTCTTCGCGATGCCGGCGCGGACACGCGGGAAGGGGCTCGACGTCGAAGGCCTGGGCATCGTGTACCTGGAGGCTTCGGCGACCGGGCTGCCGGTCGTCGCCGGGAATTCCGGTGGCGCGCCCGAGACGGTGCTGGACGAGGTCACCGGGCACGTCGTCGACGGCCGTGACGAGCAGCAGCTGCGGGAGACGCTGGCCTCGTTGCTGGCGGATCCGGTGCGGGCGCGGCGCATGGGGGCGGCCGGCCGCGAATGGGTCGGCGAGAACTGGCGCTGGGACACCATGGCGGGCAGGCTTTCCGGGCTGCTCGACGGCGACCCCGTCGCGGCGGTGCGCTGAGGGGTCAGGGTTCGTAGCGCGCCGGATGCTTCGGATCGTCGACGCGGATCACCACGTCGGACAACGCCGACGGGTCGACTTCCCGTTCGTAGCGCTCGTAGGCGGGGAGCGCCCATTCGTCCGGCACCCGCCGCTTGAGCGCGGCAGGCGAGAGCCACAGGTGCACGCTCAGGTCGAAAGCGAGCCCGGCCCCGAACAGGAACTCGCCGTCCAGCAGGACGACGCCGCCCTCGGGCAGCTCGACGCGTTCGGCGCGGGTGGCGCGATCGCGGACCGGATCCCACAGCGACGGGAGAACCAGGCCGCTGCCGTCTTCGGCGAGCGGGTCGAGTACCTCGCGACGCAGGGCGCCGAGGTCGAGCCAGTCGCTGTAGCGCGAGTCCGGATCTTCCTTGCCGCGTTCGAAACGCAGCGACGCGGGCCGGAGGAAGTCGTTCGCCGAAACCCGCAACGCCGCGTGACCGGCGATCCGCAGGGGATCTACCAGGGCGTCGGCGAGTTCTGTGGTGTTGGTCGCACCGGCCGCGCCGTCGATCGCGACCGCGATCCGGCGGCGGCCCGTGATCGCCGTGATGCGCTGGGTCAGTTCGGAGACCAGCAGAGCGGGAGAAATCGGACGGTAGCGCACAGACAGAGATCCTCCACCCGGACCGGTGACTGTCGCACGGTACACCCGATGGGATGATGGCCCGGTGGCGAAAGCAACGGCCAAAACAGCCGGAAGTGGTTGGCAGGTAGGCGTTTCCCAGACGGTGCCGTACACCAGCACCCAGGTCTGGGACTTCCTGGTCGGACGCGAGGGTGTGGGAATCTGGCTCGGCCCCGGTGCCGAGCTCGGCCCCGAGCTCGGCGCGGCGTACGAGACGGCCAACGGGACGACCGGCGAGATCCGCGGCCGCTCCGAGGGCGACAAGCTCCGGCTGACCTGGCGGCCGAAGGACTGGGACCACGACTCGACCCTGCAGATCACGGTGAGCGGCACCGACCAGAAGACCACGCTCCGCTTCCACCAGGAATGGCTCGCGGGCGCCGAAGAGCGCGAAGAACAGCGGGTGTACTGGACCGAGGTGACCGAGCGAGTGGTGGCCGCGCTGGCCGAACGCTGAATCCCTCCCTGTGCGCCTTCGCGGGCCGGAGGGTGTCGTAGGGTCGCCGGATGGACGCCGCCGAACTCCTCGCGCTCGACGCGGAACACGTCTGGCACCCGTACGGGCCGATGCCGAGCACGATCGATTCCCTGCTCGTGCGCGAGGCGAGCGGGGTCCGGCTCACCCTTGACGACGGCCGTGAGCTGGTCGACGGCATGTCGTCCTGGTGGGCGGCGATCCACGGCTACCGGAACCCGGTGCTGGACGCGGCGCTGGCCGAGCAGGCCGGCCGGATGAGCCACGTGATGTTCGGCGGGCTCACCCACGAACCGGCCATCAGGCTGGCGAAGACGCTGGTCGACCTCGCGCCGGACGGGCTGCGGCACGTCTTCCTGTGCGATTCGGGGTCGGTGTCGGTCGAGGTCGCCGTCAAGATGTGCCTGCAGTACTGGCAGTCGGTGGGGCGTAAGGAAAAGCGGCGCCTGATGACCTGGCGCGGCGGGTACCACGGCGACACGTTCACGCCGATGAGCGTCTGCGATCCCGAGGGCGGGATGCACTCGCTGTGGCGCGGGATCCTGCCGGATCAGCTGTTCCTGCCCAAACCGCCCGGCGGTTTCGCCGACGAGCCGGATCAGGCGTACCTCGACCTGCTCGCGACCGAGATCGGGCGGCACGCGGGCGAACTGGCCGCGGTCATCGTCGAACCGGTCGTGCAGGGGGCAGGCGGTATGCGGTTCCACCCGCCCGCGTACCTGCGCGCGCTGCGCGAGATCACCGAGGCCAACGACGTCCTGCTCATCTTCGACGAGATCGCCACCGGTTTCGGCCGCACCGGCACGATGTTCGCCGCCGAACACGCCGGCGTCACGCCGGACGTACTGTGTCTCGGCAAGGCGCTGACCGGCGGTTACCTCACGATGGCGGCGGCGTTGTGCACGCCGGAGATCGCCGCCGGGATCTCGCGCGGTGAGCTGCCGGTGCTGGCGCACGGCCCGACGTTCATGGCGAACCCGCTGTCCTCGGCCGTCGCCAACGCCTCGCTGGGGATCCTGGCCGAAGGAGGCTGGAAGTCCGACGTCCCGCGGATCGAGTCCGCGTTGAAAGCCGGGCTCGAACCGGCTCGCGAGCTGCCCGCGGTCGCCGACGTGCGGGTGCTCGGCGCGATCGGCGTGGTGGAACTGGACCATCCCGTGGACATGGCGGTGGCGACCGAGGTCCTCACCGCGAACGGGGTCTGGCTGCGCCCGTTCCGGAACCTGATCTACACGATGCCGCCCTACATCACCGAGGCGGAGGACCTCGCCGCGATCGCCTCCGCAATGGTCTCGGCCGCACAAAAAGCGTAAAAACGGCGAAATTCAGCCCAAAGAGTGTGACTGCGGCCACAGCAAACCGGAGAGGCCACGCTGGGTACAGAGCGTGGTCACGAGTTGATCTTGGTCAAGCGAACGGGCGAGTCCGATCGAGGTCCAAGTCGGGCGCTTTGTCGTGAAAGCGTGATATGTCCTAGTTCCCTGGCGCACAAGCAAACCTGAGAATCCTTTGCATAGCGGACTTTTGCGCGTCGATCGGGTTTCCTGCCCCCATGATCGACTTCGTTGGTGACGAGCACGACACCGGACCTCCGGGCCGCCGCAATCCCGCATCGACCCTCCTGAAGAATCTCCGCCACGACCTCCCGGCTTCGGTCGTCGTCTTCCTCGTGGCGGTCCCGCTTTCACTCGGCGTCGCGCACGCCGCCGGCGCACCCTTGCTCGCCGGACTCGTTTCCGCCGTCGTCGGCGGAATCGTCGCGAGCCTCTTCGGCGCCTCCGTTCTGCAAGTCAGCGGTCCCTCCGCCGCGCTGACCATCGTCATCGCCGAGACCATCGCCACCTTCGGCTGGGCCGCCACCTGCGCGATCACCGCCGGGGCGGGCCTGGTCCAGATCCTCTTCGGCGTCTGCCGCGTCGCACGGGCGACGCTGGTGATCTCGCCGGCGATCGTGCACGGCCTGCTCGCCGGGATCGGGTTGATCCTCGTCCTCGGCCAGCTGCACGTCGTACTCGGTGGCACGGCACGGAGTTCCGCGATCGAGAACGTCCTCGCCCTGCCGGGCCGGATCGTCGGGCACCACGACCAGGCCGCGCTGATCGGTGTCGTCACCGTCGGTGTTCTGCTGGCCTGGACGCGAATGCCGCGTTCGGTGCGCCGCGTCCCCGGCCCGCTCGCCGCCGTCGCGCTGGCGACCGGCCTTTCCGTCGCGGCCGGGATGGACCTGCCGCGCGTCGACCTCCCGAACGGCTTGCCAGGGCTGGGTTTCGTCCCCGAGGCGCCGTCCGGGTCCTTGGCCGCGATCATCGCCGCCGTCCTCTCCATCGCGCTCATCGCCAGCCTGGAGAGCCTGCTTTCCGCCGTCGCCATCGACAAACTCCGCGAGGGGCCGCGCACCGACCTCAACCGCGAACTGATCGGGCAAGGCCTGGCGAACGCCGCCTCCGGCTCGCTCGGCGGATTCCCGGTCACCGGCGTCGTCGTGCGCACCATGACCAACTTCGAAGCGGGCGCCCGCACCCGGATGTCGGCGATCCTGCACAGCGTCTGGATCCTCGGCTGCTGCCTGTTCCTGGCGGGCGCGCTGCGGCTGATCCCGCTGGCCGCGCTCGCCGGTCTCCTCGTCTACGTCGGCGCGAAACTGGTCAACCTCACCAATCTCCGTGAGGTCCGCCGCCACGGCGACGTGCCGGTCTACCTCGCGACCCTGCTCGGCGCGGTCGCGGTCGACCTGCTCACCGGTGTCGCCGCGGGGATCGTGGTGGCACTCGCGCTGATGTTGCGCCGGATGCTGTTCTCCGGGATCCACGTCGAACGGGACGGCCCGCGGATCCGCGTCGTCATCGAAGGCGCGCTCACTTTCCTTTCCGTGCCAAGGCTTACGAGCGTCCTGACCGAAGTCCCCGGAGGTTCGGAAGTCACTCTGGAACTGTTCGTCGACTATCTCGACCACGCCGCTTTCGATTGCCTGCGCGGCTGGCAGCGCGCGTACGAACGCGCCGGGGGAACCGTGATCGTCGACGAGATCGGGCATCCGTGGTTCGGACGCGGGAAGGCGGGTGTGCCGACCGTGCGCCGCGGTGTCGCGTCCCGCGTGGTGCCGCGCTGGCTCGCGCCGTGGTCGCAATGGCAGGCCGAACATCTCGAACTGCCGAGCCAGCGCGGCGGCAGCGTGCCGTTGTGCCGTGGTGCTTCGGAGTTCCAACGGCGGACGGCGCCGTTGCTGCGGAGCACGTGGGACGGGCTGGCGAACGGGCAACGGCCGCACACGTTGTTCGTCACCTGTGGCGACGCGCGGATCGTGCCGAACCTGATCACCACCAGTGGGCCGGGGGACCTGTTCACCGTGCGGAACATCGGAAATCTCGTTCCGCACGCCGACGCCGAAGCGGATTTCTCGGTGGGGGCGGCGATCGAGTACGCCGTCGGGCTGCTGCGGGTGCGGGAAGTGGTGGTGTGCGGGCATTCCGGCTGCGGGGCGATGAAGGCGCTACTGGGTGACGCACCCGCCGGTCTCGCGCTGCTCGGTGGCTGGCTGCGCCACGGTGAGGCGACGATGCGGCGCAGGGAAAGCGAAGGGCCGGTGCTGCTCGACGGTGTCCGTCCCGGCCACGAGGCTGATCTGCTCGCCTTGCACAACGTGGTGCAGCAACTGGAAAACCTGCGCTCGTACCCGGTGGTGGAGGCCGCGCTGGCGCGTGGCGAACTCCGGCTGACGGGGATGTACTTCGACGTCGGGAAGGCGAACGTGTACCTGCTCGACGAAGCGCTGCGGTCGTTCACGTCGGCGGCGACCCCGGTGAAGTCTTAAGCCTCCGTGCTGAAGCCGCGCGAGTAGGTCGCGAAAGCCACTTTCGAGACGTCAGATGTCCCGAAAGATGCTCCTATTGATGTCAAGGGGTGTGGGTGAGGTTGGCGAGGTCTGCGATGAGGGTTTGGTGGATTTCGCGGGCTATGTAGCGTTTGA
>NZ_JBHVKW010000162.1:0-12256 GCF_042797905.1 Amycolatopsis sp. NPDC057786 | reverse complement strand
AGCCACTTTCGGGACACCAAACGTCCCGAAAGTGGCTTTCGCGACACCACCGGCAAAGCGGTCCGGGCGGCTCAGGCAGCCGGCCCTGACCCGACGACGGCGGCCGCCGCGGCGGCGAGGGACAGCTCTTCACGCGACCGCACCGTCAAAACCGGAATCCGCGCGTCCCGGTCGCTGATCACCGCGTCCCGGGACCGTTCGCGCGAGAGACCGCCCTGGATCCCGAGCACGCCGAGGCCGCGCGCGATGGCTTCGGCGACCTCGGGCTGGTCCCAGCCGATGTCTCCGGTGAACACCAGCGAGTCGACATGGTCGAGGCTCGCCGCGACGGCCGCGAGTTCGCGACGGGCGCGGTGTTCGAACACCGCCAGGGCGAACTGTGCCCGGACATCGCCGGACCGGCTGTCCTCGACCAGGTCCCGCGTGTCGTCCGAGGTTCCGGACAAGCCGAGCAACCCGGAGTGGTGATAGAGGCCGTCTTCGAGCTCGTCCACGGTGACGTGCCCTTCTCGCAGGAGCCACAGCAGCATGCCGGGGTCGACGCTGCCCGACCGTTTGGCCATCATCGTGCCTTCGAGCGGGGTGAAGCCCATCGACGTGTCGACGCTGCGCCCGCCGGAGATCGCGCAGACCGAGCTGCCACCGGACAGATGCGCCACGAGGAGGTTCAGCTCGGACGCCGGTCGGCCGAGCAGTTCGGCCGCACGCCGTACCGCCCACGCGAACGAGTGCCCGTGGAAACCGTAGCGGCGCAGGCCCCAGCGTTCACGCCAGCGCGCGGGCAGGGGATAGGTCCGCGCGACCTCCGGCAGGCCGCGGTGGAAGGCGGTGTCCGGGCAGACGACGTGCGGCACGTCCGGCAGCAGCCCGGTCAGCCGGTCCAGCAGGGCTTCGGTGTTCGGAACGTGTTCCGGCGCAAGGGATTTCGCCTTCGCGATCGTCTCCCGCACGCGGGAGTCCACCACTGACGGGGAGACGAGCGCGGGCCCGCCGTGGACGAGCCGGTAGGCGACGGCGTCCACCGAAAAACCCTCCACAAAGGACTGAACGTCCTCGATGGCGTCGGCGGGCGGCTTTCCGATCTCCGCCGAGTCGACGACGTCCTCGTGGTCGACCACGTGCAGCCGCAGGCTTCCCGAGCCGGGATTGACGGTCAGGATCCTCATGGCCGCCACCGCCATCCCGTGATCTCCGCCGGATCTTGACCGTCCTGATAGGACTGTTCGAGGACGGCGTCCCGACGTCGCACGAGGTCTCGGGCGACGTCGCCGCCCGTCGATGCCCAGCCCGCCGCGCGGCGGACGGCGTCGGCGGCGAGGTCGTGACGGGTCATCCGGTTGCTCGCGAGGAGGTCGAACGGTGTGGTCGTGGTGCCCTCCTCCAGGTAGCCGTGAACGTGGAACCGGTCGGTTTCGCGGCGTCCGTGCAGCACCTCGTGCACCGCGGACGGGTAACCGTGGAAGGCGAACACCACCGGGATTTCCGCTCCGAAGCAGTCGTCGAACGCTTCATCGGACATCCCGTGCGGATGCCGGTCCGGCGGGCTGAGCGAGAGCAGGTCGACCACGTTCACCACGCGCACACGCAGGTCCGGCGCCTCTTCGCGCAGCAGCTGGGCCGCGGCGAGGGTTTCGACGGTCGGTGTCGTTCCGGCGCAGGCGAGGACGACGTCGGCCGTGTCCCCACCGTTGCCCGCCCATGGCCAGGTCGCGGCGCCGGCCCGGCAGTGCGCGCGGGCCTCGTCGGGTGACAGCCATTGCGGCCCGCTCTGCTTGCCTGCGACGACCACGTTGATCAGCTCGGTCGAGCCGAGGCAGCGGTGCATCGTCTCCAGCAGCGTGTTCGCGTCGGGCGGGAGGTAGATCCGCGAGGTGGTGGCCTTCTTGGTCAGCATCTGGTTGATGAACCCTGGACCCTGATGGCTGTAGCCGTTGTGCTCCTGGCGCCAGCCGTCGCTGGTGAGCAGGTAGTTCAGGCTCGCCACCGGTGCGCGCCAGCGGACCTCGCCCGACATCTTCAGGAACTTGGCGTACTGGTTCACCATGCTGTCCACAATGGACACGAAGGCCTCGTAGCAGGGGAACAGGCCGTGGCGTCCGGTGAGCAGGTAGCCCTGCAGCCACCCTTGGCACAGGTGTTCCGAAAGCACCTCGTGCACTCGGCCGCGCGGGCCGAGGTGTTCGGTGTACCCGGGAACCTCGCGGTCGAACTGCCGCGGTGTCGCTTCGAGGAGCGCCCCCAGTTTGTTGGACTCCAGTTCGTCCGGGCAGACCACGCGGAACGTGTCCGGCGCACGCCGGACCAGCTCCGCCAGCCATTCGGCCAGCACTTCGGGAGCGCTGGCGTCGGAGGAGCCGGGTTCGTCGACGGTGACGGCGTACTTCGCGACGTCCGGCAGCGGCAGGTCGCGGCGAAGCCGTCCTCCGTTGGCCTGCGGGACCCGGCCGAGCCGCAACTCCGGGGGCGGCGGGACTTCCAGGATGTCCGCCGCGGGGACGCCGCGTTCGTCGAAGAGCTCCTCCGGCCGGTAGGAACGCAGCCACCGTTCCAGCGCGGCGAGCTCGCGCGGATCGTCCGCGGCGCCGGACAGAGGGACCTGATGGGCGTGAAAGGTGCCTTCGAGCGGAGTCCCGTCCGGTGTGGCCGACGGCAGGCCCGCACCCTTGGTGTTCCGCAGGACGATCATCGGCGGCGGGCCCGTGTCGCGTCCGTATGCCCTGGTCAGGGCCTCGATCAGCGGGGTGTCAGGATCTTCGCTGCCACGGACGTCCACCAGGATCGGGCTCCAGCCGCAGCCGGTGAAGTACGCGACGAGTTCGTCGTCCGACATCGCTTCATAGATCGTCGGTGACGCGATCTTGTAGCCGTTGAGATGCAGGATGGGCAGCACCCTGCCGTCACCTGGGCCGGTGAACTTGGGGCTGTGCCAGGCGGCGGCGGTCGGCCCCGTTTCGGCTTCCCCGTCGCCGATCACGCAGGCGACCAGCAGGCCCGCATCGTCGAACGCGGCACCGAAAGCGGTCGCGAGCGCGTAACCGAGCTCCCCGCCCTCGTGGATGACGCCGGGGACCTCAGGGGAGAGGTGGCTGGGGAAGCCGCCGGGCCAGGAGAACCGTTTGACGAGTTCGGCGACTCCGCCTTCGTCGAGGGACAGCCGCGGGTCGTATTCGGCGTGGGTCCCCTCCAGCCACAGGTTGGCGTGGATGGCGGGCGCGCCGTGGCCTGGCCCGGTGATCAGCAGAGTCCGTTGCCCGGTCTCGGAAACGAGGCGATTCAGCCCGGCGTAGACGAGCGTCAGGCCGGGGCAGGTCCCCCAGTGCCCGAGTGGTCTCGGCTTCAGATGCTCAGGCCGTAGCGGCTCGCGGAGCAGGACGTTGTCCTTGAGGTGGATCATCGCCGCGGCGAGGTAGTCGCACGCCCGCCGGTATCGCCGTAGCGTCTCTGTTCCGCCAGGCACCGGTACTCCTTCCGAAAGACTTTTCGGAGGAGTACCCGGCGCCGGGCTGTCTAACCGATCCGCTCAGTGATGAGCCGGGTAGCGGGCGCGAAGTTCGTCCGCGGTCTTGCCTTCGGTCAGCTGGAGGAGATAGGCGTCCACCGGGGCGTGGGAGCTGAGTTCGGTGAAATGCCGGTGGACGATCGCTTCGACCTCCCCGCGCTCGGCGGGGAAGCGCTCGGTCAGCGCGTCGATCAGTTTCTCGAGGTTTTCGTCGCTGGGTGGCAGGTGTGGCGGGTCCGCGGTCATGACAACTCCACGATCTCGGGAGACGGCACCGCACGACGATAACGGCCCCGTCCGCCGAGGTCTAGATATATCAACCTGGATTGATGTATCTTCACCGCGTGGCCACCGTCGAGATGTTCGAGCCGCCGCCGTTCGTACGGCTGGCGAGTGATCCGCTGCGCTGGCGGCTGCTGCGCGAGCTGTCCCATGGCGACCGCCGGGTGCGTGAGCTGGTGGAACTGGTCGGGCAGCCGCAGAACCTGGTGTCCTATCACCTGCGCAAGCTGCGGGCCGCGGAGCTGGTCAGTGCGCGGAGAAGTAGTTTCGACGGTCGTGACACCTACTACCACCTCGACCTGGGGCGGTGCGCGGACGCGCTCGCCGAGGCGGGGGGTGCGCTGCATCCCGCTCTCGTACCGAATCCGGTGGACGCGAAGAGGGTCGGCTCCCGGCTCAAGGTGCTGTTCGTGTGCACCGGGAACAGTGGACGGTCGCCGATGGCCGAAGCGCTGCTGCGGCACCGGGCCGGTTCGATGGTCGAGGTGGCCAGCGCGGGCAGTCATCCCAAATCGGTGCATCCGGACGCCGTGCGTGCCTTGGCCGAACGCGGCATCGTCCTCGACCATGAGCCGTCCCATGTGGACGGTTTACGGAACCGGCGATTCCATTGGGTGATCAGCCTTTGCGACCGGGTTCGCGAGGTCTGTCCGGAGTTCCCAGGGCATCCGCGCGTCGTCCATTGGAGCCTGCCGGACCCGGCGAAGGAAATCGACGACGCGGGCGAGACCTATCCGGCGTTCCGTCGCCTCGCCGCGGAACTGGACCGCCGGATCGGGTTCCTGACCGCCCGGCTCGGTGTGAAGAACCTGAACGATGAGGTGAAAAAGGTATGACTTCGGACCTGGTGAGTGTGCGTTACCTGGTCGACGACGTCGAGGCGGCCGTCGAGTTCTACACCGGGCACCTGGATTTCACCGTGCGCTCGAGTGTGCTGCCCGCGTTCGCGGACGTGGTGCGCGGGAATCTCCGGCTGCTGCTCAGCGGTCCGGCGAGTTCGGCGGGCCGTCCGATGCCGGACGGGACCAAACCGTCGCCGGGCGGCTGGAACCGCATCCATCTCATCGTCGGCGACATCGACGCCGAAGTCGCCAGGCTGCGTGTGGCGGGCGTCGAGTTCCGCAGTGACGTCGTGACCGGACCGGGCGGCCGTCAGATCGTGTTCGACGACCCGGCCGGCAATCCGGTCGAACTGTTCCAGCCCGCGGCCCGATGACACCGCGCGAGTCCACTGAGGACGCCGTCGCCGCGCCTGGCCTGGGAACCGTCCTGCGGGAATGGGGCCGGATCGGCTGCGTCGGTTTCGGCGGCCCGCCCACCCATATCGCCCTGCTCCGCAAGTTGTGCGTGCAGCGCCGGGGCTGGCTGTCGGATCAGGAGTTCGAGGACGCGATCGCCGCCTGCAACCTGCTGCCCGGCCCGGCGTCGACGCAGCTGGCGATCTTCACCGCGTGGCGGGTGCGCGGCCGCGCGGGGGCGCTGGTCGGCGGCGCGGCGTTCATCGTGCCCGGTCTCATCGTGATCTTGGCGCTGGCCGCGCTGTTCCTCACCGGGTCGCCGCCCGCGTGGGTCCGTGGCGCCGGTGCGGGAGCGGGAGCGGCCGTCGCCGCCGTCGCGGTGCACGCGGGTGTCGGCCTGATCCCGGCGGGATGGCGGCGCGCGGCCACCACGGGACGCGTGCGCTGGGCGCTGTACGTCGTCGCCGGGGTCGCGTCGGCCGCCTTGGTCGGTCCGTGGCTGGTGCTCGTCCTGCTGGGCTGCGGCCTGATCGAGCTGACCGTGAGCCGCGCACGCCGCGGCGAGTCCACCGCCGCCCTGTTCGCCGTCCCCGTCAAATCCTTGGCCGCCGCGGCCGCGGGTGCCGGGGTGTTCGCGTCGGTGGCGTGGGTGGCGCTCAAGGTCGGGATGCTGTCCTACGGCGGCGGTTTCGTGATCATCCCGCTCATGCAGGACGACGCGGTGAACACCTATGGCTGGATGACCGCGGGGGAGTTCCTGAACGCGGTCGCGCTCGGCCAGGTCACCCCCGGCCCGGTGGTGCAGACCGTCGCCGTCGTCGGCTACGCCGCCGCGGGGCTGGCCGGCGGCATCCTCGCCTCGCTGGTCGCCTTCACCCCGTCGTTTCTCTTCATTCTCTTCGGTGCCAAGCATTTCGACCGCCTGCGCGGCAACCCGAACGTGCGGGCGTTCCTCGACGGCGCCGGCCCGGCCGCCGTCGGCGCCATCCTCGGCTCGGCGATCCCGCTCGCGCTCAGCCTGACCCGGCCATGGCAGTACGCCGTACTCGCCGGCGCCGCGGTCCTGCTGTTCGTGTTCCGGCGTGGGGTGGTGACCACGATCCTGGTCGCGGCCGGCGCCGGAACCGTGCTCGCGCTGGCGGGAGCGCTGTTACCGGCCTAGCCCAACCCGCGACTCGCTCCGCCTGCACGGCCAGGCGGACGCCCTCGCCGGCCCACCTGTCCACAAAGGACACTGCGTCGGGCTGGATGTCCGATCGATGCTTATATGCACGCTTTCAAGTGGATCGTGAGTGGCGTTTCGGGTTCTAAGCCGAAACGCCACTCGCGACCAGGGCCGAAGGCTCCCATCACCGCATCAGACGCGACGAAGGGAGCCTTCACTCCGCCGCCGAGCACGCCCCCTTCGTGAAACCACTCAAACCGGCCTGATCGGGCGCCGCCCTTCCGAGGAGAGGCCTCTGTGGACAGTGGGTCGGCGATGGCGTCCTTGCAGGACGTCGCCTAGTCCAACCCGCGGGTGGTGACGACCCGCGCGTTGCCGTCGGCCAGGTGGTACGAGAGCCCGGCGACGGCGGTCTTGCCTGCCTCGATCTTGTCGGCGAGCAGCCTGGAGCGGTCGACGAGGAGGTCGACGGTGTGGCGGATGTGCTCGTCGATGATGTCGTCGTTCTCGGTCAGCCCGGCGGCCTGGGCGGCGAGGACACTCGGGGTGACCCGCTCGATGACGTCGCGGACGAAGCTGTTGGTGCCGAGTCCGTCGGTCAGCGCCGCGCGGGTCGCGGCGACGGCGCCACAGGAGTCGTGGCCGAGGACGACGACCAGGGGAGCTTTGAGGATGCTGACGGCGTACTCGATACTGCCCAGCACCTCCGAACCGGCGACGTGGCCCGCGGTACGGACGACGAACAGGTCGCCGAGCCCGCGGTCGAAGATGATCTCGGCGGCCAGTCGCGAGTCGGAACAGCCGAAGAGGACGGCGAACGGGCTTTGTTCGGGCGCCGTTTCGGCGCGGCGTACCGCGTCCTGGTTCGGGTGTTCCGGGGTGCCGGCGACGAAGCGTCGGTTACCGGTGAGCAGAAGGTCGAAGGCCTCGGAGGGGGTCGGCGGCGCGTCGCTCATGATCGGGACATTACCGGGTGGCGCCATGACGGGCAGCTCTCCGGACACACGTCACAGATCGAGCCGTCCGGAGACGGCACGCATGGCGCGGCCGACGGCCCGGAGATCTTCCGGTGCGATCACGTCGACGAAGTGGTCGCGCACGGTGCGGAGATTGTCCGGCGCCGCGTGCAGCAGCGTCTCGTAGCCCTTGTCGGTGAGCCGCGCCCGCACACCACGGCCGTCGTCGGCGGTCGATTCCCGCCGGACCAGGCCACGGGTCTCCAGTCCGCTGACGCGGTGCGACAACCGGCTGCGCGAGTAGTACGCCGATTTCGCGAGGTCCGCCATGCGCATCGACCGGCCGGTGGCTTCGGACAGCCGCACCAGGAGTTCGAATTCGGCCAGGGAAAGGCCATGCTCCTCGCGCAGCCGCCGGTCGAGCAGGTCGATGAAGCGCACGGAGCCTTCGATGAACGCCCGCCAGTCGCGCTGCTGTTCCGTGTCGAGCCAGTCGGTCACGGCTCACACCGTAACAGTTGACGGCTTCAACCACTTCGGTCTAGCTTTGGTTGAAGACTTCAACTAGATGGGGAACGCGATGGCGAACGAAGCCTGGGTGATGCAGGAGAAGGACGCGGAGTTCATCGAGAAGCCCGCGTTGTGGTTGCTGGCCGACGGCGAGCACACGGGCGGGTTTCTCGGTGCCAACCGGCTGTCGCTCCGAGCCGGTGAACCCGGCACGAAACCGCACTATCACAAGAAATCAGCGGAAGCCTTCTACGTGCTGGAAGGGGCGCTACGCATGTTGGTGGGCACGGAAACGGTCACGGTCGAGCGTGGTGGCTACGTGGTGATCCCGCCGGGTGTGCGGCACGCGTTCGCCGCGCCGCCGGAGCGGGCCGCGGACGTCCTCATCACGCTGACACCGGGTGTCGACCGGTTCGGCTATTTCCGCGTCCTGCCCGAGATTCTGCGCGGGAACGTCGCGCCGGAGGAGGTCGAGCGCCTTCACGAGCGGTACGACGTCCACTTCGTCGACGCGCCGGAGTGGGACGCCGCCTAGCGGCTATGGAGCCGCCGGGTGGCCTCTTCGTCGATGCTGACCCTCCTGACCGAACCGACACCGCCCGAGCCGGCGAGCACCATCGCGACGAGCAGCAGGGGGAACAGCAGGGTGCGTACCAGCATGGCCCAGCAGGCCGCCGCGCCGATCCGCCCGCCGTCCTTGATCCGGACGAGCCGGGTCCCGGTGAGCGCGGCGCCGAGAACACGGCCGTCGCCGAAGAACAGGCCGTAGAGCACCGGGACACCGATCAGCAGGCCGAGCAGGGTCAGCAGGGCCGCGCTGTCGGGGAGTGCGCTGTTTCGGGTGGCGACCGCGAACACGACGAACCCGGCTGCCGCACCCAGCAGGTAGACGGCGAAGTCCACGAGCCAGGCCAGCAGTTCGGCCCACCCGCCCGCCGAGACGTAAAGGGTCCCGTTGTCGAACGTGCCGAGTCGTTTCGCGACCTTCGGGCCGAGCGTGTGTTCGGCCTGCTCCCTGGCGATGGCCGGCCGGTCGGTCATGGACTGTCCCACCTGCCTCTCTGGCCGTCGCTCCGCGAGGTCAACCGATCCGGGGCATTATGCGGCAGGGTCCGGGCCGTGGTGTGAACAGCCCACACTTCCCGGCGGGCATGCTTCGATGGGAGATCGACGGTTCGGCGGGTGATGAGGACATGACGAGCGACAGCGAGGTCCGGCGGCGGCCCCTGACGAGTTACGTCAGCCGTGCGGAAGACGAGAACGAGGTCCGGCGGCTGATCGGCGAGGGGCGTCTGGTGACCTTGACGGGCGCCGGCGGGGTGGGCAAGACCCGGCTGGCCGCCCAGGTGGCCAGTTCGCTCACCCGGGACTTCCCCGGCGGCGTCGCGGTCGCCGGGCTGGGGGAGTTGCGGGACGAACGGCTCGTCCCGCGCGCGGTCGCCGACAGCCTCGGCCTGCACGACACGGCCGGGCACACCGACCTGGACGCCGTCGTCGCGTATCTGCGCCCCCGGCGGTCGTTGCTGTTGCTGGACAACTGCGAGCACCTCCGCGACGGCAGCGTGGACCTGGTGACGGCGTTGCTGCGCGACTGCCGGGACCTCGTGGTCCTGGCCACCAGCCGCTGTTCTCTGGGGCTCGCCGGTGAGCAGGTCCTGACGATCCCGCCGTTGGCCGTGCCCGACGACGAGGTCGGCACACCCGAAGCGGCGCTCGCGTTCGGCGCGGTACGGCTGTTCGCGGAGCGTGCCGCCAACGTCCTGCCCGCGTTCGAGGTCACCGAAGGAAACGTCGCGGACGTCGTCCGACTCTGTCGTGGCCTCGACGGACTGCCGCTGGCGATCGAACTGGCGGCGGCCCGGATCCGCGTCTTGTCGCCGTCGCAGATCGCCGACCGGGTCGAGCAGAACTCGGCGGTGCTGGCGAGCGGCCTCCGGATGCCGGTCGAGCGGCATCGGACGCTGCGCGCCACGATCGAGTGGAGTCACTCTCTCTGCACCGAGACCGAGCGGATCGTCTGGGCACGCTGTTCGGTGTTCGCCGGGCAGTTCGATCTGGCGGGAGTCGAGGCCGTCTGTGCAGGGGAAGGCGAGCTTGACTCCTTGGCCGTGCTGGACGCGGTGGACGGTTTGGTCGACAAGTCGGTGCTGGCCCGCGTCGACGGCACGGACAAGGTCCACTACCGGATGCTCCGGCTCCTCCGTGAATACGGCGGACGACAGCTCGCCGACTCCGGCGACGAGCTCACCGTGGCGAGGAAGCACCGCGACCACTATGCCCGGCTCATCGCCCAGGCCGCCGACGCCTGGTTCGGACCGGGGCAGGACGAGGCCTTCGAGCGCCTGACGGCCGCCCACGCCGACATCCGGGAAGCGTTGTCTTGGTCGCTTCGCACCCCCGGCGAAAGCCCGGTGGCGCTGGAGATGGCCACCGGCACGATCGAATACTGGGTGGCCCGCGGCGCGGCATGGGAACTGCGGGACTGGATCGATCGCGCACTCGACGCGGCGCCGCCGGAGACCCGGGGACGGGCCAGGGGGCTGGCGATCGCGGCACTGTGCGCCGCGCTGCACGCGGATCTGCCGCGTGCTCGGCGGCGGCTGGCCGCCGCCGAGGCGCTCGACGACGAAGACGCCGCTCCCTACATCGCGCACGCGAGTGCCTTCGTGAGGATGCTGGCGACCGAGCCGAACAGCATGATCCGTGCGGCGGAGGCCGTTCGGATCTTCGGTGAGCGCGGCGACGTACGACGGCAGATGCATCCGATGTTCATCCAGGGGGTCGCTCAGGCCTATCGAGGCGATCTCCCGGGAGCGCGGGTGCTGCTGGGCTCGATGCGCCGGCTGTGCGAGGAGGCGGGGGAGTACCGGTTTCGCTCCATGGCCTTGTTCGGGCTGGGAGTCGCCGAGGTCTGTTTCGGCGGAGATCTCGACGAAGGCGAACGGTGCATCCGTGCCGCGCTGGAGATCGACCTCCGCGCCTCCGACGTGCTGTCCGCGGCTTACCGGGTGGACGGTCTGGCCTGGGTGGCCGCTCGGCGCGAGGAGTGGGTCCATGCGGCGGAGCTGTTCGGGACCGCCGCCACGCTGTGGGACCGCTGCGGTGCCGAGCCCGACGTGGCCGTCACCCTGAGCCACCGGATGTTCCGCCAGGCCACCCGGGATGCCTTGGGGGAGGCGCGGTTCGACGCCACGTTCGCCGAGGGACGGCGGCGGAGCCCGTATGACGCCTTGAGCGATCCGCCGTCCGTGCCCGTCGGTGAACCGGCCGTGCTCGCACCGCTGACGCCCCGCGAATCGGAGATCGCGCGGCTGGTCGCGGACGGGCTGAGCAACCGGGAGATCGCGGCGAGACTGGTCATCGCCCGGCGCACGGTGGAGACGCATCTGCAGCACATCTCGCACAAGCTCGACTTCGTCAACCGGACCCAGCTGGCCGTCTGGGTCCAGCAGCGGCCGCTGTGACTCCGGGGAGCACAGCGGCCGCGGGACGCCCAGTGTCAGCCGAGCGGGCAGGTTCCCTGGTACACGGCGATCTTCGGGTCGTTCGCCGGAAGCGGGCACAGGAACTGGTCGTATCTGGTGTCCTGGTCCACGAAGCGTTTCAGCCACGAAAGGCTGTACTTCGCGATGGTCACGTTCGGGTTCGTGGGCGCCATGTGGCCGGCCCCGGCCAGCAGCATGTACGCCTTGTCCAGCGACGCGGGAAGGCTTTGGTAGAACGGCCGGGAATGGGAGCCGTCCGGCGCGATGAAGTCGTTCTGGGCACTGACGACGAAGGTGGGGACCTTCAGGTCGGAGAACGTCGTGTTCGGATTCCAGCCCGTCAGCGGGATCGCAGCCTTCAGCGTGGGCGCCTTCTGGGACGCGATCAGCGCCCCGCCGCCACCCATCGAATGCCCCATGACGGCCAGCCTGTTCCGGTCGACACGGCTCTTGGCCTGGCTCGAATCGGTGACGTAACGCAGTGCCGCGAGCAGCTGGTCGGAGCGCCTGTCCGGGGTGTCCCAGGCGCTGTTGGTCGAGAACGTGATGACGACGAAACCCTGGGAGGCCAGCCGCGGGCCGTACCAGGCGATCGCCGCCTCCGACTCCAGGAAGCCGGGCGCGATCGCGATCGCGCCGAACGTGCCCTGGCCGGTGGCCGTCGGGTAGTGGATCGTCCCGCCTCCGAAACCCTGCCCGGCGGGGACCTTCTCGGTGGCGGTCTGGAACGTGCCGCGATCCGCTTCGATACTGGCTTTCGTCGGCGCCGGGCCGCGGGCATAAGGACTCTCTTCGGCGACGGCCGGTACCGCCGCCACGACAAGTGCGGTCACCGCACTGAGAACCGCGGCGCCCCACTGTGTTCCACGCTTCATCGCGTATGTCCTCTCGGAAGAACCGTTCCGAGGCCGGAACGGATTCCCAGATATAGCGGGATTCCGGGGAGACGCGCGTCGTGGAAACTACGGAGACGCGGAAAATTGTCACGCTGAGGTGGATTCGGCGGTCGTGAATGGTGAGATCCGTCCTGGTTGCCGGAGGCGGCGTGTCGCGAAAGCCACTTTCGCGACGTCTGATGTCCCGAAAGTGGCTTTCGCGACACGCGTTCGTGGCGCCACGTG